>JBFIHN010000056.1:0-12502 GCA_041601775.1 Acidimicrobiales bacterium | reverse complement strand
CGACCGTTGCCGTCGCCGATCACCACGAGTGCGGTGAAGCTGAAGCGACGGCCGCCCTTGACGACCTTCGCGACGCGGTTGATGTTGATGACACGCGACTCCCGGAGGGTCGCGTCGCCCGACTGGCGGGGGTTCGCCTGGGGCTCGTCGCGGCGGCCGCGACCTCGTTCATTTGCCATACGTATCAGTCCTCAGAATTCCAGTCCGGCTTCGCGGGCGGCGTCGGCGAGGGCCTTGACCCGACCGTGGTAGCGGTTGCCACCCCGGTCGAAGACGACCTTGTCGATGCCGGCGGCCTTGGCGCGCTCGGCGGCGAGCGCACCGATCTTGGCGGCGGCCTCGGCGTTGCCGCCGTAGCCGTCGAAGGAGGCCTCGTGGGTCGAGGCGGCGGCGAGCGTGACGCCGGTGATGTCGTCGATGACCTGGGCCACGATGTGCTTGGACGACCGGAACACCGCGAGGCGCGGGCGCTGTGGCGTGCCCTCGACCTTCTTGCGGACCCGGCGATGACGACGGTCGCGCCCGAGCTTCTTCTTGGCGGTGGTGCTCATGGTTCCTACTTGCCTGCCTTGCCGGCCTTGCGGACGACGTGTTCGCCCTTGTAGCGGACACCCTTGCCCTTGTACGGCTCGGGCTTGCGGAAGTCACGGATCTCGGCCGCGACCTGACCGACCTGCTGCTTGTCGATGCCACGCACGATGATCTGCGTGGGTGCCGGGACCTCGAAGGTCACGCCTGCAGGTGCGGCGTAGTCGATGCTGTGGCTGTAACCCAGCGCGAGCTCGAGCTTGTCGTTGCCCTTGGCCGTGGCGCGGTAACCGACGCCGATGATCTCGAGTTCCTTGGTGAACTCGTTGGTGACGCCCTCGACCATGTTGGCGACCAGGGCACGGACGAGGCCGTGCAGGGCGCGGTTCTGGCGGGTGTCGTCGGGACGCTCCACCAAGATGGTGTCGCCGTCCTGACGCAGGGAGATGTCACCCGGGACCGTCTGGGTCAGGGTGCCCTTGGGCCCCTTGACGGAGACCTCGTCGGGGGCGAGCGTGAACTCGACGCCGGAGGGGATGGTGATCGGAGCCTTGCCGATGCGGGACATCGTCGCCTCCTACCAGACGAAGCAGAGGACTTCGCCACCGACGTGTCGCCGGCGAGCCTCTCGGTCGGTCATGAGTCCCTGCGAGGTCGACAGCACGGCAACGCCGAGGCCACCGAGGACGCGAGGGATCTCGTCGGACTTCTTGTACACGCGCAGGCCCGGCTTCGAGATGCGCTTGATGCCAGAGATCGTGCGCTCACGCTCGGGCGAGTACTTCATGTCGATCGACAAGAACTTGCCCGGGCGATCCGGACGGTCGGTCGTCTTGAAGTCCTCGATGTAGCCCTCTTCCTTGAGGAGTACGGCGAGCGCCTCTTTGATCTTCGACGACGGCATCGTGACGTCGTCGTGCTTGGCGATGTTGGCGTTGCGGACACGCGTGAGCATGTCGGCGATGGGGTCGGTCATCGTCATGAGTCGGTCACCTCACCAGCTCGCCTTGGTCACACCGGGGATCTCCCCGTTGTGCGCCATCTCACGGAAGCAGACTCGGCACAGGCCGAACTTGCGCAGCACCGAGCGCGGACGACCGCAACGACGGCAGCGTGTGTAACCGCGCACCTTGAACTTGGGCTTCTTGTTCGCCTTGTTGATCAGCGCTGTCTTCGCCACTGTCTCAACTGTCCTTTCGGAAGGGGAAGCCGAAGGCGGCGAGCAGGGCTCGTCCCTCGGCGTCGGTGCGTGCGGTGGTGACGATCGTGATGTCCATCCCTCGGATGGTGTCCACGGCGTCGTAGTCGATCTCGGGGAAGATGAGCTGTTCGGAGACACCGAACGTGTAGTTCCCGTTGCCGTCGAAGCTGCGGGGGTTGAGTCCCCGGAAGTCGCGGATACGGGGGATCGCCACCGAGACCAGGCGATCGAAGAACTCGTACATGCGGTCGCCCCGGAGGGTGACCTTGCAGCCGATGGCGTTGCCCTCACGGAGCTTGAAGCCAGCGATGGACTTCTTGGCCTTCGTCGTCAGCGGCTTCTGGCCGGTGATGATGGTGAGGTCGTTGATCGCCCCGTCGAGGAGGGAGGCCTGGCCGACGGCGTCGCCGACGCCCATGTTGACCGAGATCTTGTCGAGCTTCGGGACCATCATGACGTTGGGGAGTTCGAGCGACTCCTTCAACTGGTCACGGATGGTGTCCTTGTAGCGGGCCCGCAGGCGCGGGACCGAGGGTGCTTCCGTCTGTGCCGACATCAGTCGAGGTCCTTTCTGCACTTCTTGCAGACCCGGGTCTTGGTGCCGTCGGGGTCGACGCGGTAGCCGACGCGGGTGGGGCCGCAGCTGTCACACACGAGGGCGACGTTGGCCACGGGCAGCGGCATGTCCTTGTCGATGATGCCGCCCTGCATGGTCGCCGAACGCGGCTTCTGGTGCTTCTTGGCGACGTTGACGCCATCGACGATGACCTTGCGCACGGCGGGCAGAGCGGTGATCACTTCACCCTCCTTGCCACGATCCTTGCCGGTCAGCACCCGGACGGTGTCGCCCTTGCGGATCCGCATGGAGTTCCGAGTCTTCGAGGACTGGGCCATCTCAGAGCACCTCCGGTGCGAGCGAGACGATGCGCATGAACTTGGCGTCACGCAGCTCGCGGCCCACCGGGCCGAAGATGCGGGTGCCACGTGGCTGGCGCTGGTCGTTGATGAGCACGGCGGCGTTCTCGTCGAAGCGGATGTAGCTGCCGTCGGGACGACGCCGTTCCTTCTTCGTCCGGACGACGACGCACTTGACGACCTCGCCCTTCTTGACCGCCGCGCCGGGGAGGGCGTCCTTGACGGTGGCGACGAAGACGTCACCGATGCCGGCGTAGCGCCGCTTGGAGCCGCCGAGCACCTTGATGCACAGCACCTCCTTGGCACCGCTGTTGTCCGCGACGCGAAGTCGTGATTCCTGCTGGATCATCGGTTCACCTACTTCGCTCGTTCGAGGATTTCGACGAGACGCCAGCGCTTGGACTTGCTGATCGGCCGGGTCTCCATGATCCGGACACGATCGCCCTCGTTGGCGTCATTGCTCTCGTCGTGGGCATAGAAGTTCGTGTTCCGCGCCATCGTCTTGCCGTACCGGGGGTGCGGCTTGCGGGACTCGACCGTGACCACGATGGTCTTGTCCATCGAGGTCGACGTGACGACGCCCTCGCGGAGCTTGCGGGTCGAGCGCTCGGGGGCGTCGGTGTCGGTGGTGCTCATTCGGCACTCTCCGTATCTGCCTGGGCGACGGCCAGGGCGTCGGCGGCCGCGATCTCGCGGGCTCGGGTCTCGGTGAGGCAACGAGCGATCTCTCGCTTGACCTCGCTGATGCGTGCGGTGTTGGTCAACTGACCGGTCGCGTTCTGGAACCGGAGGTTGAACAGCTCTTCACGGGCCTCGGCCAGACGAGCCACGAGGGTCTCGTCGTCGAGGTCGAGCAGGATGTTGGTGGCCACTAGAGCGCCTCCTCACGGGTGACGAAGCGGGCACGGATCGGCAGCTTCTGGATGGCCCGGTCGATGGCCTCACGGGCCACGTCGTCATCGGGGTACGAGAGCTCGAAGAGGATGCGGCCCGGACGGACCACGGCGACCCACGACTCCACGTTGCCCTTGCCGGAACCCATGCGGGTCTCCGCCGGCTTCTGGGTGACGGGCTTGTCGGGGAAGATGTTGATCCACACCTTGCCGCCACGGCGCGTACGACGCGTCATGGCGATACGGGCGGCTTCGATCTGACGAGCGGTGATCCACCCGGGCTCGAGGGCCTGGATGCCGTACTCGCCGAAGGACACCTCGGTGCCGCCCTTCGCCTTGCCTTTGGTGCGACCACGGTGGGTCTTGCGGTGCTTGACCTTCTTGGGCATCAACATGTCGGTGCTCCTCAGTCCTGCCCGTCGCGGAAGTGCGGCGTCTCGTGCCGCTCCTTCGTCTGGCGCTCGATCTCTTCTTCCTCGGCGAGCAGTCGCTCGAGTTCGGGATCGGCTTCCTTGATGAGCGGCTCGACGGCCCCTTCGACGGGGGCGGTGGTCGCGGTGGTCTCGTCGCCTTCGGCAGGCACGGCGGCCTCGGCCTCGGCGGCGGCACGGCGGGCAGCGGACGACACGACGGGAGCGGCCGGCTGACCGGACGTCTCACCGACGGCCATGGCGGCCTCGCGGTTGATCTTGTCGTCGAAGGCCGCCTTGTAGGGCAGGATCTCGCCCTTGTAGATCCAGACCTTGACGCCGATGCGTCCGGCGCTGGTCTTGGCCTCGCGGAAGCCGTAGTCGATGTCGGCACGCAGGGTGTGCAGCGGCACTCGACCTTCGCGGTACCACTCGGTGCGGGACATCTCGGCGCCGCCGAGGCGGCCCGAGCACTGGACCCGGATGCCGAGGGCGCCGGCCTTCTGGGCCGACTGGACGGCACGCTTCATGGCACGACGGAACGCGACGCGTCCGGCGAGCTGGTCGGCGACGCCCTGGGCGATCAGCGCAGCGTCGAGTTCGGGCTGCTTGATCTCGACGACGTTGAGCTGGACCTTCGGGTTGCCGGAGATCTTGGTCAGCCCGGCACGGAGGCGGTCGGCCTCGGAGCCCTTGCGGCCGATGACGATGCCCGGACGGGCAGTGTGCACGTCGACACGGAGCTTCTCACGGGTGCGCTCGATCTCGACCCGACTGATCGCCGCGTGCGGCAACTCGGTCATGAGGAAGTCGCGGATCTTCCAGTCCTCGATGACGAAGTCGCGGTACTCGTCGCGATCGGCGAACCAGCGGCTCTTCCACTCGGTGGTGATGCCGAGGCGGAAGCCGTACGGGTGGATCTTCTGTCCCATTACTTCTCTTCCGTTTCGTCGGCGTCGTCGGTGTCTGCGTCGGCCACGACGTCGTCGGTGTCTGCAGTGGCGTCGTCGGCGACCACGTCGTCGGCGTCGTTCACGGGCTCGTCGGTACCGGCGTCGGCCGTCTCGACGGCGTCGTCGACGATGGCGTCGACGTCGGTCTCGTCCTCGTGGTCATGATCGTGGTCATGGTCATGATCGTGGTCGTCCTGCGACGCTGCGACTCGGGCGGCACGGTCTGCGGCCTGCTGGCCACGGCGACGCGAGGCACGACTGCCGGGGACGGCGTCACGCTTGGCCTGCTCGATGCGCAGCATCTCGCCGGTCATCGGGCTGACGATGAGCGTGATGTGGCAGGTGCGCTTGCGGATGCGGGTGGCGCGGCCACGAGCACGGGGGCGCCAGCGGTACATCGTGCGGCCTTCGTCGGCGTAGCACGCCGAGACGAAGAGGCTCTCGGGGTCGATCTGGTCGTTGTGCTCGGCGTTGGCCACGGCCGAGTCGAGCAGCTTGCCGATGACCTCGGCCGCGCTGCGCTCGGTGTAGGTCAACACGTCGCCGGCCTCGTCGATCGACTTGTTGCGGATGAGGTCGAGGACGACGCGGGCCTTGGTGGCCGACATGCGCACGTTCTTGACCTGGGCACGGGTGCCCGGACGCTCGTTGGTCTTGGCTGCGGTCATGGCTAGCGCCTCGCCGCCCGTTCCATGCCGGCATGGAACTTGAAGACCTTGGTCGGGGCGAATTCGCCGAGCTTGTGGCCGACCATCGCCTCGGTGACGTAGACGGGCACGTGCTTGCGACCGTCGTGGACGGCCATGGTGTGACCGACCATGTCGGGGATGATGGTGGACCGACGAGACCAGGTCTTGATGACCTTCTTCTCGTTCTTCTCGTTCAGCTCGTCGACCTTCTTGAGCAGGTGGTCGTCGACGAACGGGCCCTTCTTGAGTGAACGGGGCATCGATGGCTCCTATCGCCGCGAGCCGCGGGTACGGCGGCGACGCACGATCTGATCGTTGGACTTCTTCTTCTTGTTGCGGGTTCGGCCCTCGGGCTTGCCCCACGGGGAGACGGGGTGGCGACCACCGGAGGTCTTGCCCTCACCACCACCGTGGGGGTGGTCGACGGGGTTCATGACGACACCACGGGACTGCGGGCGGACGCCCTTCCAGCGGTTACGGCCGGCCTTGCCGATCTTGATGAGGTCGGCCTCGGCGAACCCGACCTCACCGACGGTCGCCCGGCAGTCGATCGGAACCCGACGCATCTCCGAGGAGGGGAGCCGCAGGGTGGCGTAGTCGCCTTCCTTGGCGACGAGCTGGATGGCGGTGCCGGCGGACCGGCCCATCTTGCCGCCGCCGCCGGGCTTGAGCTCGACGTTGTGCACGACGGTACCGACGGGGATGAAGCGGAGTTCCAGGGCGTTGCCGGGGCGGATCTCGGAGCCCTGACCTGACTGGAGGCGGTCACCGACCTGGGCACCCTTGGGAGCGATGATGTAGCTCTTGGTGCCGTCCACGTAGTGGAGCAGGAGGATCCGGCAGTTGCGGTTGGGGTCGTACTCGACCGCGACGACCTTGGCCTCGACGCCGTCCTTGGTCCGACGGAAGTCGACCTGGCGGTAGCGCTGCTTGTGGCCGCCGCCGCGGTGACGCGAGGTCATGCGGCCGTTGTTGTTGCGGCCGCCGGTGCTGGACTTCTTGGCCAGCAGCGACTTCTCCGGCGTGTCCTTCGTGATCTCCGAGAAGTCGGAGACCGTCTGGAACCGACGGGCAGGACTGGACGGCTTGCGCTTGCGAACCGGCATGATCAGACCCCCTCGAAGAGATCGATGGAGTCATCGGCGTGCAACGTCACGATGGCTCGCTTGACGGTGGCCCGCGACGAGAATGCACCAGTACGCCGGTTGCGCATGCGCTTGCCCTTGCGGTTGAGCGTGTTGACCTTGCGCACCCGCACGTCGAAGATCTCTTCGATCGCCTTGCGGATCTGGGTCTTATTCGCGTCCGGGTGGACCACGAACGTGTAGACGTTCGTCTCGATGAGGTCGTAGCTCTTCTCGGAGACGACCGGTTCGATGATGACGGAGCGAGCGTCCATCAGGCGGACTCCTTCGCAGCAGTCGTGGGGAGCGTGTCGGTCGTGAAGACCATCCAGTCGCTCACGATGATGTCGTGGGCGTTGAGCTCGCCGGGCTGGCACACGTGCACGTTGGGCAGGTTGGCCAGGCTCTTGGTCGTGTTGGCATCGTCTCGGGCCACGATGGCCAGGATGCGACCTTCGGTGCCGAGGGTCTCGAGCGCCACACGAGCGGTCTTGGTCGAGGGAGCGTCGAGCGCCCACGAGTCGAGCACGATGATGCGCTCGGACTGGGCCCGATCGGACAGCGCCGAACGCAGAGCCAGACGCACCATCTTCTTGGGTGTGCGCTGGTCGTACTTGCGGGGCTTGGGGCCCAGGGCGATGCCGCCACCGCGCCACTGCGGTGCACGGATCGAGCCTTGACGGGCCCGGCCGGTGCCCTTCTGCTTCCACGGCTTGGCCCCACCGCCGCGCACCTCGGCGCGGGTCTTGGTCGACTGCGTGCCGGCGCGCTTGGCGGCCAGCTGTGCGGTGACGACCTGGTGCAGGACCGAGACGTTGGGTTCGATGCCGAAGAGCTCGTCGTCGAGCTCGACCGATCCGACGGTGTCGCCGGCGGTGTTCTTGACGTCGACGGAGGTCATGCGCCAGCTCCTTGGGTCACGGCGCCCTGCTTGACGGCGTCGCGGATCAGGATCGTGGACTTCTTCGGACCGGGGACGGAGCCCCGGATCAGCACGATCTCGCGCTCGGGATCGGTCTCGACCACGGTGAGGTTCATCGTGGTGACCTTCTCGTTGCCCATGCGACCCGCCATCTTCTGTCCCTTGAAGACTCGAGCGGGGGTGGCACAGGCGCCGATGGCACCGGGCTTGCGGTGGTTGCGGTGTGCGCCGTGGCTGGCGGGAGCACCGCCGAAGCCGTGACGCTTCATGACACCGGCGAACCCCTTGCCCTTCGACACGCCCGTCACGTCGACGAGATCGCCGGCGGCGAAGAGGTCGGCAGCGATGGACTGGCCCACTTCGTAGTCGGACACGTCGTCGATGCGAAGCTCGACCACGGTCTGACCGGGGTCGACGCCAGCAGCGGCGAAGTGGCCGGCCTCGGGCATGGTGAGCTTGCGAGGATCGCGCTGGCCGAAGGTGACCTGCAGCGCGCTGTATCCGTCGTGCTCGGGAGTCTTGATCTGGACGACACGGCAAGGCTGGACGCGCAACACGGTGACGGGGACGACGTTGTTGTCGTCATCCCAGACCTGTGTCATGCCCACCTTGGTGGCGACGATCGATTTCGTGGCCATGTCGGCGTGTCCTTCTTCACGCAAACGCTCCGGAGGGCACGTGGCCCAACGGAGCGCTGGTATCAGTTGTGCCGCACGGTTCCCGACCGGAGTTGGGTCGGGCCTGCGCGGGCCTCGGTTGGAGAGATGGAGCGCCCTGGGCCATGAGGCCTTGGGGCACGAAGAAGAAACCATAGCGGTTCGGAGGGTGACCGTCCAATGCAGCGCACACGATGACGGAAGCACGCCCGGCCGTCACGACACCGACACCTTTCGTCATCCCGCCGAAACGGGACCGTTGTGTGGACCCGCTCTGATGAGCCCATGGCACTGGACCACCTGCACTTGGACGGCTCCGCAGCAGATCACGCGGAGTGGACCGTGGATCTGCGGGACGACGACTTCGACGGGTCGGCGCTCGAGCGGGCCATGGTCGAGGCACGGGAGTCCGCCTATTCCGAGTTGGCAGCGCTCGACGCCGCCTGACACCTGCCCGGGGGGGAATCCCTGGCACCGCAGACGATGCGCGATCTCCCCTGGGGGTTCGCGCATCGTCGCGTCGGGACGCGGGGCGGCCAGAATGCGGTCATGCGCCTGCTCGCGATCGACGTGACCGGCCACGACCCCGAGATCGTCGCCGACCGGTGTTGGCAGGCGGGGGCCGCCGGGATCTGGGAGGTCGACGACACCACGATCCGGGCGGGCGTCGCCGATGCGGACGTGGCGGCGTTCGCTGCCGCCCTCCACGATGTCGCTCCCGTCGACGTGACCGAGGTCGAGGCCGTCGAGCTGGCCGGTCGACTCGTCGAGGTCGACATGGCCGGCCAGGTGGTCGAGCTGTGGGTGCCGGCGACCGTGTTCGGCGACGCCACCCACCCGACCACGGCAACCTGTCTCCAGCTGTTGGCTGGGCTCGTCGGCCCGAGCACCACCGTGCTCGACGTCGGGTGCGGCACCGGTGCACTGTCGATCGCCGCAGCGATCCGTGGAGCCCGGGTCACCGCCATCGACGTCGACGCCGAGGCCGTGGCGACGACCGTGGACAATGCGGCGCGTGCTGGGGTGAGCGTCGCCGTGTCCGCCACTCCCCTCGCCCGGGTGCCTGGCACCTTCGATGTCGTCGTCGCCAACATGACGATCGGGTCACTCGGGCCGCTGATCCCGGAGATCGTGGCCCACACCAGCACGGGCGGGACGGTCGTCGTGTCCGGACTGCTGGTCGAGCAGTGGCCGGAGGTACGGGGCGCGCTCGGTGGCTCGGTGGCCGATCACCGGGAGCTCGAAGGGTGGGTCTCGGCGGTCGTCGTCACTCAGTGAACCGGCTCGCGCACGCGGGCGGCGACGATGGCGAACGCGACCACGAGTGCCGGAACGCTCACCAACACGACGGCGTCGATCCCCTGCTCGACGAAGAGCCGGGTCCCGACCACGGCCGCCAGGGTTCGGGCGCCGGTGAGGCCGGCGACGGCGAGACCCATGGCGCCGGCGCGGTGGGACTCGTCGACCTCCACGACCAACGGCAGCGCCGAGACGAAGGCGAGCTCGAACCCCAGCCCGACGGCGAGCGCCGCGGTGATGCCGGCCAGGTCGAGGGATCCGGCCAGGGCGAAGCCGACGGCCCCGGGGACGAGGACGACGATGCCGGCCATCACCGCCACCCGTTTGCCCACCCGATCGGCCAGGAACGCGGACAGCAGCGATCCGATGACCTCCCCGACGCCCAGGAGGACGACCACCGCGCTGATCGTGCGGTCGCTCATGCCCAGGTCGGTCTCGAAGAAGGCTCCCTCGGTCACGAAGAACAAGGCGGCGCCGAGCGAGAGCGCGAACACCGCACCGTGGAGCCAGGTGGGACGGGCGTGGCCGGCCGTCGGCTTCGTCTTCTTGGCGCCGGCCACCTTGCGGTCGAGCGTCGCCCGCACCACCGGGATCGACAACAGCAGGATCCCGGCCGACAGCAGGTACGGCACGCGCCACGACGTGACCGACGCCAGCAGTCCTGCGGCAGGGACGCCCACGAGGAAGGCCCCCGACCAGGTGAGCTCGCCGAGGCCGATGGCGCGCCCGCGTCGAGCGAAGGGCACCTCGTCGCCGATCCACGCGCCGAAGGAGACGTCGAAGAGGTAGCGCCCGACGGCGACGAAGAACAAGGCGACGCCGAACACCACGACGTGCGGTGCGGCGGCGACACCGACGCACCCGGCGGCCGACACGACGAGACCGTCGGTCATGCCGCGGCGTCGCCCGATGCGGTCGAGTCGGCGTCCGATCAGCGGGGCGAGCAGCCCCGCGGCCTCACCGGCGGCGACACCGACGCCGATGGTCGCGAGATCGGTCCCCAGACCGTCGGCGATGGTGGGGAGGAACGGGTACGCGAAGCGCAGCGACACCGTCCCCAGGAGCCGGGCGACGAAGAGGCGCCGGAACGCCACCCGGAACGGAACGAGCGCCATGGATCACTGCCTGGGTCGTGGGACTCGTGAGGCCGGCCCCACACCCCCGATTCGTGACCGGAGTGGTGAGGCCCAGCCGGACAACTCGGGGAACCGGAGGCCGCTTGCGGCCGACGGTCTACGCCTGCTGGATCTTGATCTCGATGTCGACGCCGGCGGGGAGCTCGATGCGCTGCAGCGAGTCGACCGTCTTGGGCGAGGGCTCGAGGATGTCGATGAGGCGCTTGTGGATCCGCATCTCGAAGTGCTCGCGCGAGTCCTTGTCCTTGTGCGGCGAGCGGATGACGGTGAAGCGGTGCTTCTCGGTGGGAAGCGGGATCGGGCCCCGGACCACAGCCTGCGTGCGGGTCACCGTCTCGACGATCTTCTTCGTCGACTGATCGATGACCTCGTGGTCGTATGCCTTGAGACGGATGCGGATCTTCTGCTTGTCAGCCATGGCTGTACGACCTGGACGCTTTCTGAGCTGGGCTCTACGGGGCTCGATTGTCAATGTTCTTGCGATGGGGGTGTGACGCACGAGAGCGCCGGCACCGAGTGGGAAACCCTACCCGGCACCAGCGCTCTCGACGAAACCAACCGACCGACGTGCGGCCGACGAATTCGCTTACTTGAGGATCTTGGTGACCCGGCCGGCGCCGACGGTGCGGCCACCCTCACGGATCGCGAACCGCAGGCCCTCGTCCATGGCGATCGGGTTGATCAACTCGACGGTCATGTCGGTGTTGTCACCGGGCATGCACATCTCGGTGCCCTCGGGGAGCTCGACCGAGCCCGTGATGTCGGTGGTCCGGAAGAAGAACTGCGGGCGGTAGTTGGAGAAGAACGGCTTGTGACGGCCACCCTCGTCCTTGGTCAGCACGTACACCGTCGCCTCGAACGAGGTGTGGGGCGTGATGCTTCCCGGCTTGCACAGCACCTGACCACGCTCGACGCCGTCCTTTTCGATACCACGCAGCAGGGCGCCGATGTTGTCGCCGGCCTGACCCTGATCGAGCAGCTTGCGGAACATCTCCACACCCGTGCACGTCGTCTTCGTCGTGTCACGGATACCAACGATCTCGAGATCGTCACCAACATGCACGATCCCCTGCTCGACCTTGCCGGTCACGACCGTGCCACGACCCTGGATCGAGAACACATCCTCGATCGGCATCAAGAACGGCTTGTCCAGATCACGCTCCGGCTCCGGGACGAACTCGTCCACCGCCGCCATCAACGCCATGACCTGATCGCCGGCAGCCTCGTCACCCTCGAGCGCCTTCAACGCCGACACCGGCATCACCGGAGCGTTGTCACCATCGAAGTCCTGGTCCGCCAACAGCTCACGGACCTCCATCTCGACCAGCTCGAGCAGCTCCTCATCATCGACCATGTCGACCTTGTTCAACGCGACCACGATCGCCGGAACACCGACCTGACGAGCCAACAACACATGCTCACGCGTCTGGGGCATCGGACCATCCGTCGCCGCGACCACCAGGATCGCGCCATCGACCTGGGCCGCACCGGTGATCATGTTCTTGATGTAGTCCGCGTGACCCGGCATGTCGACGTGCGCGTAATGCCGGTTGTCGGTCTCGTACTCGATGTGGGCGACGTTGATCGTGATCCCACGCTCACGCTCTTCGGGCGCCTTGTCGATCATGTCGAAGTTGGTGACGTTGTTGCCCTCGACCCGCTCCGACAACACCCGCGAGATCGCCGCGGTCAACGTCGTCTTCCCATGATCGATGTGACCCATCGTGCCGATGTTCACATGCGGCTTGGTCCGGTCGAACTTCTCCTTGGCCATGG
>JBFIHN010000055.1:0-12533 GCA_041601775.1 Acidimicrobiales bacterium | reverse complement strand
CCGGTTCCGCCTGCTCGGTGCGACCAACCCGACCTACTTCGCGCTCTACGCCCGCCGGCGCATGGCGCTCTACGGCGCGACGCCCGAGGACTTCGCCCAGGTGAAGGTCAAGAACTCCAGGCACGGGCTCGCCAACCCCAATGCCCGCTACCGCAAGGAGGTCACCGTCGACGACGTCCTCAACTCGCCGGTCGTGGCCGACCCGCTGCACCTGCTCGACATCTGCGCGACGTCCGACGGTGGAGCGGCGGTCGTCCTCGTGAGCGACGACTACGCGAAGAAGCACGGCCTCGGCGACGCGGTCCGGGTGCGGGCGATCTCGACGGTGACACCGTCGTTCCCCAACATGCATCTCGACCTCCCCGAGTTCTCCACCGACTCCGCGGTCGCGGTCCCTGCGCCGGAGATCGGCTTCAAGGACTCCATCGCCCACGCGGCCTACGAAGAAGCAGGCATCAGCCCCGAGGACGTCTCGCTGGCCGAGGTGTACGACCTCTCCACCGCGCTCGAGCTCGACTGGTACGAGAACATCGGCCTCTGTCAGCCCGGCGAGGCCGAGAAGCTGCTGCGCGACGGCGAGACCTCGCTCGGTGGCCGTGTCCCGGTCAACCCGTCGGGCGGTCTCGGCTGCTTCGGGGAGGCCGTCCCCGCGCAGGCGTTGGCCCAGGTGTGTGAGGTCACGTGGCAGCTGCGTGGCGAGGCGACCGGTCGTCAGGTCGAGGGTGCCACCGTCGGCGTCACCGCGAACCAGGGCCTCTTCGGCCACGGCTCCTCGGTCCTCCTGTCGGTCTGAGGTCGTCGGTGGACCCGCATGGCAAGGTGACGGTCGATGACCGTCGCCGGCCTGACCGCTCTGCGTGCCGAGCGTGAGACGCTCGTCGCTGACGGCGGGGTCGAGGCGTGGGAGGCACTGTGTCGCCGGCTGGGCGACCCGGTCGATCTCGACGACCTGGCGGCGATGCAGACACCGGTCGCCGGTGACCGGCTGCGCGACTTCGGGCGGTGGGGCAAGCACCCGATGCACCTCTGGGCCGACGGCCTGGTCCACGAGTCGGTCGTCGTCCGCTGCTTCGACGGCGACGGTGCCGTGTTCCCGGCGTCCATCGGCGCGGCGCTGGCGTGGTTCGAGTCCGCGCTCCCGCAGGTGGCCGGGCACGCGCTGCTCGGGGTGCTCGACCGCCCCGTCGCCCTCGTGGCGGCGGAACCCCGCACGTTGTGGCGCGTGGGAGACGGCGTCGCGCTCGGCACGTCGCCCGACGGTGTGCGGGTTGCCGCGGCGACCGTCCGCGCCGACCCGGTCGGCCTGCTGCGGTTCGCGTCGGGGCGGTCGCATTGGCGTGACGAACCGCTCTCGATCGAGGGCGACATCGCGTTGGCCCACCGAGTGCTCGACGAAGTGAGGATCTGAGATGGCACGTGTTGTTCTGGTGACCGGGGGGACCCGGGGGATCGGCCGCGGGATCGCGCAGCGGTTCGCCGACGGTGGTGACACGGTCGTCGTGTGCGGCCGTCGCGAGCCCGACGACGGTGTGGTCGGCGAGTTCCGCTCCTGCGACGTGCGCGACCCCGAATCGGTCGAGGCCCTGTGCGACGGCATCGCCGCGGATCACGGCCGACTCGATGTCGTCGTCAACAACGCCGGTGGCGCCCCGATGATGGACGCGGCCACCGACTCCCCGAACTTCACCCGCAAGGTGGTCGAGCTCAACCTGCTGGCACCGATCTACGTGAGTCGGTACGCCCACCGCCATCTGGCGGCGAGCGACGACGGCTGCATCGTCAACGTGGCCAGCGTCTCGGCCACCCGTCCGTCACCCTCGAACTCGGCCTACGGCGCGGCCAAGGCGGGACTGCTCGGGTGGAACCGGTCGCTCGCCGCCGAGTGGGGTGGCGACGTGCGGGTCAACGCGGTCGTCGTCGGCCTGATCCGGACGGACCAGGCGCACCTCCACTACGGCGACGACGCGGCCATCGCCCGGGTCGAGAAGACGATCCCGGCCGGTCGGATGGGCACGCCCATCGACGTGGCCGAGGCCTGCTGGTGGTTGACGTCACCGGCCGCCGGGTGGATCAGCGGCGCCGAACTCGAGGTCCACGGCGGCGGCGAACCGCCGGTCTTCATCGGCGCGGTCGACGGCGCCTAGCGGCGGCGGTAGTCGCTGGCGCTGGCCGGTACGCCGATGCCGGGGGCCAGACGGTCGTCGTCGACCGGCGCCCCGAACCGCGTCTCCATCGGGATGACGCCGGCCCAGACGTCGCCCAGGGCGTAGTCGGCCTCGTCGTCGAGCGGGCCACCCGAACGGGTCTTCACCGAGGCCTCCTCGAGCGGCAGACGGACCACGAGGGTCGTGGCGATCTCCTCGTCGTGCATCGGTCGGACCTCCGGCGTGCGTCCCGGGACGAGGTGTTCGACGATGGCGTCGAGGGCAGCGGCCTTCTCGTCGCGGTCGGTGATCGGCGCGGCCGTCCCGAACACGACGACCGACCGGTAGTTCATCGAGTGGTGGAAGGCGCTGCGCGCCAGGACCAGGCCGTCGACGTGCGTCACCGTCACGCAGACCGGCGTCCCCTTGCCGGCGGACCGGAGCCAGGTGGCCGCCGGCGACCCGTGGATCAACAATTCGTCGCCACAGCGGGCATACGTCGTGGGGATCACGACCGGGCCGTGGTCGGTGCCGATCCCGACGTGGCACAGCACACCCTCGTCGAGGATGGCGTACGCGGCCGCGCGGTCTCGGGTCCCGCGTTCGGGGCTGCGGCCGATGGTCGTCCGTGCTGTCTCGGGGAAGCGGCCTGACGACGTGGGGGTCACGTCAGGCAAGCCAACGCGAGATGGCCTCCACGATGCACGCGGGTTTCGCGGATCCTTCCAGCTCGACGGTGATCACCATCGTCGTCTGGAGTCCGCCGGCGACGTCTTCTGCGGCATCGAGACGGACGTTGCCCCGGACCCGCGAGCCGACCGGGACCGCGGCCGGGAAGCGCACCTTGTTGACGCCGTAGTTCACGCCCGACGAGATGCCGGTCACCTCGACCACCTGGGGCAGGAACAGATTCGTCAGCGAGAGGGTGAGGTAGCCGTGGGCGATGGGCCCGCCGAAGGGGCTCTCGGCCCTGGCCCGCTCGACATCGACGTGGATCCACTGCTGATCGCCGGTTGCGTCGGCGAAGGTGTTGACCCGGTCCTGGGTGATCTCGAGCCAGTCGCTCGTGCCGAGGTCGGTGCCGACCGCGGCGCGTAGTTCGTCGAGTCCGTTGATGGTGGTGATCGCCATCGGGCCAAGTTAGGAGACATTTGGGCGGTATCCACGCGATCGAGCGGATGTCTTCAGATATGGCGAGAGGACGCCGAGACAGGCAATGTGCCACTCTCTGACGCAGACTCGACACACCTGCTCAGGCGGACGGGCTTCGGCATCACCGAGGCGGGAGTCGCCCGGCTGGCGAAGGCGCGTACCCGCCGTCAGGCGGTGAACCAGGTCCTCAACCTGAAGCGTGCTCCTGCAGACGACTTCGGGTTGGTCCGCGATGCCGACGGTGTCTTCGGCGAATGGTGGCGGTTCACGAGTTGGTGGATCGATCGGATGCGAACGTCACCGACGCCGATCGTTGAGCGGATGACGATGTTCTGGCACGACCACTTCGTGTCGGCGACGGACAAGTGTCCGTCGATGGAGCTGCTCCTCGGGCAGCATCGGACACTACGAGCGAACGCGCTGGGTGACTTCCACGACCTGTCGCAGGCGATTGCGGTCGACCCGGCGATGCTCATCTACCTCGACAACTGGCTGAACGTGTCCAGCGGTCCGCAGGAGAACTTCGCCCGAGAGCTCATGGAGCTGTTCACCCTGGGGGTCGGGAACTACGACGAGTCCGACGTCGCCGAGATGGCTCGTGCCTGGACCGGCTACGGCCTCTCCGCAGACTTCCGCTCGCTTCAGTTCCGTGACGAGCACCACGATCACGGTCCGAAGCGCTTGTTCGGGCTCCCCGAGCGGCAGTGGACGGGTCCCGAGGCGATCACCGAGATCCTCCATGGAAGTCTCAGCGTTCCCTCGTCGCAGTTCATCGCGGCGAAGGTGTTCTCGCACTTCGCCTACCCGATCGATCCATCCGATCCGGCGATCGTCCCCATTGCCGAGCAGTTCCGCTCGTCCGGACTGGACATCCTCCGGTTGGTCCGAGCGGTCCTGATGTCGGACGAGTTCTGGTCGGAACGTGCCCGCCATGGTCTGGTGCGATCGCCGATCGAATGGTTCGTCGCCTCGATGCAAGCTCTCGACCTGACCACCGATCAGGCGCTCGTGGTCGGCGACATCCTTGCGTCGGGTCAGATCCCGTTCGCGCATCCAGACGTCGATGGGTGGGGTCAGAACGACTATTGGATCTCCACCGCGTCGCAGTGGTCCCGGTCGCAGTGGGCATCCCGCATCCGGTGGGTCGCGTACTTCCACGCCGCTGCGTTCGATGGGTTCGACACGCTGCCGGTCCAGGAGGCAGTGGATCGCGGGTTGGACCGATTCGGCATCGTTTCACCATCGCAGCAGACGCGAGACGCGTTGGTTGCGTGGGCCGAGCGATCACACGCGGTCGGCGACGCGCACGTGATCCCGCTCAACCTGACGATGTTGTTGATGCTGTCCCCCGAATTCCAGATGGCTTGAGGTGAACGACGTGTCTTCTTCGATGCAGCGTCCGGATGGCGGCGGGATCTCCAGGCGCCGGTTCCTGCAAGCGGCAATCGGTGCGAGCGTCGCCGGCGTCGCGCTTCCATCATGGATGGGCTCCATGGCGGGGGCGGCCTCGGCGCCAACCGACGGGATCGTTGTCGTCGTGACCCTCCGGGGTGGCTGCGATCCGCTCGACGTGGTCATGCCCACGAACGGCCCCGCGCGAGCGTCCTACGAGGTGTTGCGGGGGGCGGTCGCTCGTTCGACCGCCGGAGCACACGCGCTCTCGGACACGGAGGGGTTGCACGAGGCGCTCGGTTCTCTGGCTGCCCGGTTCGACCGCGGTGATGTCGCAATCGTTCGCGGTGTCGGCCTGGCCAACCTGCAGCGGTCTCACTTCGCGGCGAGCGCGATGATGGCCGCCTCGAACATCGACGGAACACTGGGGACCGGCTGGCTCGGCCGGATGCTCGACACGATGTCGCCTGACGACAGCGCACTCCGAGGGGTCGCAATCGGCCCGCTCGTTCCCAACCACCTCCGTGGCCGGCGGTCCAGCGTGACGACGCTGCCGGTCGGGCAGACACTGTGGGGGTCCGATCCGTCGTATCCGTGGGACGGGGCGGCGTTCGATGCTGTTCGTGCTTTCGCTGCAGGATCCACGGAACTCGGGGCATTGGGCATGAGCGTCAGCGCTGCCGGAGCGCAGGCGGTCGACGCTGCTGGGGTCGTCGGTGCGTTTCCCGGGCTGGTCGACGCGAGTGCGAATCAACTTCGGCGTTCGCTGGAGCTCGCCGGGCTCGTCGTCAACGCCGACGTCGGTGTTCGGGTGATCACCACCGACCTGGGCGGATTCGACACCCATGCCGAACAGGGCAGTCGTCTGGCCGCAGCGCTGTCCATGGTCGACGAGGCCATCGAGCGCTTCTTCGAGGTGCTTGATCCGACGTTCGCCTCCCGAGTGGTCGTGCTCGTGGAGTCCGAGTTCGGTCGCACCGCAGAGGCGAACTCCAGCCGCGGCACTGACCACGGGCATGCTGGGCTGTCCCTGCTGATCGGTCAGAACGTCGTGGGCGGACTCCATGGCGCTCCGTTCGACCTCGAACACGTCGGCCCGCACTCGACGCTGACCCCGGAGATCGACCATCGAGAGATCCATGCGACGGTGATCGGCCGTTGGCTCGGCGGTGACGTCACAGAGGTGCTGGGTGGGAGCTTCACCCAGCACGAGATGTTCTCCGCGCCGCCCGGGACGTGACTCAGGCGATCGCTCGAACGGCTGCCGTGGCCGCCACGGCGGCGACCACGACGACGACGAAGGGTGCTCGGAGGCGCAGCGCGACGCCAGCCACGATCACACCGACGAACCGTGCATCGACGACGACGTCACCGCCGTCGGCGATCGTGCTCACGACCACGAGCGCGGCGAGCAGGGCGGCGGGGATGCGGTTCGACAGCGCATCGACCATCGGTGGCAGTCGCCGCCCGCCCAACAGGAGCGGGCCGGCCGCCTTCAGGAGGTAGGTGCCGACCGACAGGCCGACGAGGACCACGACGGTGGCGCTCACCGGGGCCTCCCCACGGCGAGCACGCCCAGGGTCGCGGCGAGGATCGGCACGCCCGGTGGGGTGAACGGGATCGTCACGGCGGCGATCAGCGCGCCGGCGGCGGCGATCCGCCGACCGCCGCTCCCGGCGGGACCGACCAGCCGCGGCCAGAGCAGCGCGAGAAAGGCTGCTGGCGCCGCGGCGTCGAGACCCCATTCGCGGACGAAGTCGTCGCCGACCGACGCGAGGGCGACGCCGAGCAGGGTGCAGAGGTTCCAGAGGACGAACACGGCCAGCCCGCCGGCGAGGAATCCGTAGCGGCGCCACCGGAGGTCGTCTTGTGCGGTGGCCACGGCCGTCGACTCGTCGATGACGAGTTGGGACATCGCGGCCCGCTTCCACCACGGCCCGTCGAGCGCGGGCGCGAGGATGACGCCGAAGGCCAGGGACCGCAGGTTGAGCAGGAGGCCGGCGCCGATCGCCGCGGTCGCGGTGCCACCGTCGCCGAGCACGTCGACGGCGGCGAACTGTGACGACCCGGCGAAGGTGAGGGTCGAGAAGCCGGCGGCGTCGAGCCACGAGAGGCCGGCGTCGGCACACGCGACCCCGAACACCACGCCGAAGGGAGCGACGGCGAACCCGACCGACAGCGCCTGCCGGATGATCCGCGCTCGCTCCGGTGCCATCCGGTGACGATATGGCGTGCCCACTACCGTGGCCCGATGCGATCGCTCCTTGCCCGCCTCATCCTCAAGATCGGTCGCTACCGACTGGTCAACGACGCACCGAACGAGCCCGTGATGGTCCTGGTCGCGGCACCGCACACCTCCAACTGGGACTTCCCCCTCATGATCGCCATGGCGTGGGCGGCGGGGTTGTCGCCCAAGTGGCTGGGCAAGAAGCAGATGTTCACCGGTCCGCTCGCCCCGATCTTCCGTGCGCTCGGGGGCATCGCCGTCGACCGCGACGCCCCGGGGGACCTGGTCGCCGACATGGCCGACAGTGCCCGGTCGACGGCGTCTCTGGCCCTCGTCGTACCGGCCGAGGGCACCCGCTCGAAGGGCGACTACTGGAAGTCCGGGTTCTACCGCATCGCACGCGACGCCGAGATCCCCATCGTCTTGTCCTACCTGGACGGTCCCAGCCGGACCGGCGGCTTCGGTCCGGCGATCGACTCCTCGAAGGGCGTCCCCGCGGTGATGGACGAGATCCGTGCCTTCTACGCGGACAAGCGTGGCGTGAAGCCGGCCAACAAGACCGAGCCCCGCCTCCGGGAAGAAGACGCTGACTGAGGGCCGCGCCCGACCCGGTGTGGCCGGGGACGTCGACGCGGTGATTCAGGCCCGTTGGCTGGAGACGCTGACGATCTCGCCGGTCATGTAGGTCGACAGGTCCGAGGCGAGGAAGACGATCACGTTGGCGATCTCCCACGGCTCGGCGGCGCGGCCGTACGCCTCGCGGGCCGCGAGTTCGTCGAGCAGGTCGTCGGTCGTGACCTTGGCCAGGAACGGATGCATGGCGAGGCTCGGCGCCACGGCGTTGATCCGGACACCATGGTCGGCGGCCTCGACGGCAGCACAACGGGTGAGGGCCATGACGCCGGCCTTGGCTGCGGCGTAGTGGGCCTGTCCCTTCTGGGCCCGCCAGCCCAGGACCGAGGCGTTGTTGACGATCACGCCGCCACCGGAGGCGTACAGGCGGGTCATGGCGGCGCGCATGCACCGCATGGTCCCCGTGAGGGTGACGTCGAGGACGACGTTCCACTGCTCGTCGGTCATGTCGACCAGGTCGACCTCGCCGCCGAGGCCGGCGTTGTTGACGACGGTGTCGAATCCGCCGAGCGCGTCGGTCGCGGTCTCGAAGAGCGACTGGACCTGCGCCTCGTCGGTGACATCGCACACGGCGACGGGGGGTCGATCGATGCCGAGGTCGTCCGCCAGCCGGTCGGCCGCCTCGCCCAGACGTCGCTCGTGGTGGTCCGACAGCAGGACCGAGGCCCCCTCGAGCAGGCATCGACGAGCGGTCGTGTACCCGATCCCGGTACCGGCGGCTGCGGTGACGACCACACGGCGACCAGCCAACAGGCCGTGGGGTTCGGGCTCGACGGGGGGCGTTGCGAAGGGTCCGGACACGGCGACAACGGTATCTGACACCGCGTCAGATCCCGTGATCCGCCCAGAGCGATACGGTCGGGTCATGACCGATCTCCCGCTCCTCGGAAGCCATGTCAGTCCCGACGACCCGCTCGGTGTCGCCGCCTCCGAAGGCGCCGACGTCGTCCAGATCTTCCTCGGCAACCCGCAGTCGTGGAAGAAGCCGCAGCCGCGCGAAGACGCCGCTGAACTCAAGGCGGCCGAGATCCCGATCTATGTCCACGCCCCCTACCTCATCAACGTGGCGTCGCCGAACAACCGGGTGCGGATCCCGAGCCGCAAGATCCTCCAGCAGACCTGCGATGCCGCGACCGAGATCGGTGCCGCCGGCGTCGTCGTGCACGGCGGGCACGTGACCGAGGGCGAGGACGAGGCCGAGGGGTTCGTTCGCTGGCGCAAGGCCATGGACAGCCTCGAGACCGACATGTTGGTGCTGCTCGAGAACACGGCCGGCGGCGACCACGCCATGTCCCGGCACTTCGACACGATCGGCCGACTCTGGGACCACATCGGCGACACGGGGATCGGGTTCTGTCTCGACACCTGCCACGCCTGGGCCGCCGGGGAGGAGCTGGTCGACTCGGTGGAGCGGATCATCGGCATCACCGGGCGGGTCGACCTGGTGCACTGCAACGACTCGAAGGACGGGCACGGTTCCGGCCGCGACCGGCACGAGAACCTCACCCACGGCCAGATCGACCCCGAGGCGATCCTCGCGGTGGTGCGGGCGGCCGATGCTCCCGTGATCTGTGAGACGGCGGAGGAGGGTCGCAAGGACGACCTCGCGTTCCTCCGGACCAACCTCTAGGACGTCGGGCCCGGTCAGGCCGGCGCGGCGTCACCCCGGACGAGGGTCTGGTACAGATCGGCGTAGAGGCCGGCGTCGCGGCGGAGTTCGTCGTGCGTGCCGCTCTCGACGATCCGACCGTCGTCGATCACGAGGATCTGGTCGGCGTCGATGATCGTCGACAGTCGATGGGCGACGACGAGCGAGGTCCGCCCCCGCAGCGCCTCGGCCAGGGCGGCCTGGACCGCGGCCTCGTTCTCGCTGTCGAGGTGCGACGTGGCCTCGTCGAGGATCACGAGCGCGGGGTCCTTGAGCAGCATCCGGGCGATGGAGAGCCGCTGCTTCTCCCCGCCCGAGAGGCGGTAGCCGCGGTCGCCGACCACGGTGTCGTAGCCCTCGGGGAGGGCGGCGATCACGTCGTGGATCCGAGCTGCGGTGCACGCCTGTTCCAGGTCGGCGAGCGTGGCGTCGGGGTCGGCGTAGCGCAGGTTCCCGGCGATCGTGTCGTGGAACAGGTGGGGGTCCTGGGAGACGACGCCGATGGACCGACGGACGGTCGCCTGCGTGAGGTCGCGCAGGTCGCTCCCGTCGATACGCACCGCGCCGGAGTCGACGTCGTAGAGGCGGGGCACGAGCGAGGTGAGGGTCGTCTTGCCGGCGCCGGAGGGCCCGACGATGGCGACGAGCTGGCCTGGTTCGATCGAGGCCGTCACACCACGGAGCACCGGTCCGGAGGAGCTGTCGTGATCGGGCACGGCGCCGTCGAGCGACGGCAGCGAGACCTGCTCGGCGGTGGGGTAGGTGAACCAGACGTCGTCGAAGTCGATGCGTCCCTCGACGTCGACCAGGTCGACGGCTCCGGGGCGATCGCGGATCGGGTTCTCGATGTCGAGGACCTCGAAGACCCGTTCGAAGCTGACGAACGCGGTGAGCACGTCGATCCGGGCGTTGGTGAGGGCCGTGAGCGGCTGGTAGATCCGCTGGACGAGCGCACCGAGTGCCACCAACTCGCCGGTGGTCAGCGACCCGTCGATGACGAGCGACCCACCCCACCAGTAGACGACGGCGATGCCGAGCGCGCCCACGAAGCCGAGGGTCGAGAAGAAGATGCGCCCGAGGACCGCCGACTTGATGCCGGCGTCGCGGACGCCGGCTGCATCGTCGGAGAACTTGGCGGTCTCGCTGTCGTGGCGACCGAAGAGCTTCACCAACATCGCCCCGGCCACACCGAAGCGCTCGGTCATGGTCGAGTTCATCCGGGCGTTGCGTTCCATCTGCTGGCGGCTGATGTCGGCGAGCCGGTTGCCGACCTTCTTGGCCGGGATCAGGAACGCCGGGAGCAGGGCGACCGCGAGGATCGTCAGCCGCCACTCGAGGGCGATCATGGCGATGAGGGTGGTGACGAGGACCACGACGTTGGACACGACGGACCCGAGCGTCCCGGTGAGGGCCCGCTGCGCGCCGATCACGTCGTTGTTGAGTCGCGACACCAGCGCGCCGGTCTGGGCGCGGGTGAAGAACGCGACCGGGAGCCGTTGCACGTGGTCGAACAGCCGGACCCGGAGGTCGTAGATCAGGCCCTCGCCGATGACGGACGACAGCCACCGTTCGGCCAGGCCGAGCACGCTCTCGGCCAGCGCGGCTCCGATGGCGAGCAATGCCAGCACGGTGAGGTGCCCGCGGTCGGCGTCCGCGATGGCGTCGTCGATGATCGCACCGAAGATGAGCGGCGGCGCCAGACCGAGCAGTGCGGCGAGGACGATGGCGGTGAGGAACCCGAGGATCTGGGATCGGTAGGGGCGAGCGAACCCCCACACCCGTCGCACGATGTGACGGTCGACCTTGGTTCCGTCCACGCCCTCGTCGTAGCGAGGCAGCATCGAGTGGGGCGGCTGGCGCATGGTGCGAGCCTACGAGCCGCTGTGTCGTGCGCCTCATGGGCGACCGGTTGACCGGTGGCCGTTGCCCCGACAGAATTGGACACGTGTCCACCACAGGTGTCCAGACGACGTCGCCGCGACGGCATCTGAGCGACAAGCGAGCGCGCACGGTCGAGCGGCTCACCGAGGCGGCGGTCGACGAGCTGCGCGAGACCGGCTACCAAGGGCTCTCGGTCCGGGCGGTCGCGGCGCGATCCGGTGTCGCGCCGGCCACGGCGTACAACTACTTCTCGTCCAAGGAGCACCTCGTCGCCGAGGTGTTCTGGCGTCGGATCAGCCAGCAGGAGGAGCGGACCCTCGATCGCCGTCGCTCCCCGGCGACACGGGCCGCAGATGTCCTCGCGGACTTCGCTCTGGTCGTGGCCAACGAGACCGAGCTGGCCGCGGCCTGCACGGTCGCGCTCCTGGCCGATGACCCCGAGGTCCACGAGCTGCGGACCAAGGTCGGCCGGCTGCTCCACACCCGCCTCGTCGCCGCGCTCGACGGTGCCGCGTCGCCGGCGGCGGTCCGCACACTCGAGTTCGCCGTGTCGGGAGTACTGATCGAGGTGGGCACCGGCCACCTCGCCTACGACGACGTGCGGGCGCTGCTCGCCGAATCGGCCGCACTCATCGTGGGAGGATCGACATGAGCGTGGCTCGCGACCCGCTGGTCTACGACCCGTACGCCTACGAGATCCACGAGGATCCGTATCCGACGTACCGGCGGATGCGTGACGAGGCGCCCGTCTATCGCAACGACGAGCGTGACTTCTGGGCGCTCTCGCGCCACGGAGACGTGCTGGCCGCGTTCCGGGACACCGAGCGGTTCTCCAACGCGCACGGCGTGTCGATCGATCCTGCAGCGTCGGGTCCCCATGCCCACAAGACGATGTCGTTCCTGGCCATGGACCCGCCCGAACACGGACGCATGCGTGGGCTCGTGTCCCGGGGCTTCACGCCTCGTCGGGTCATGGACATGGAGGACGAGATCCGGGCACTCACCGTCGGTCATCTCGACGCATGTCTCGACAAGGGCTCGTTCGACTTCGTCGCCGACCTGGCGGGCAAGGTGCCCATGGACGTGATCTCCCAGATGCTCGGCGTGCCGGTCGAGGACCGGGAGCGCCTCCGCAAGGCGTCCGACCTCCTGGTCCACCGCGAAGAGGGCGTCACCGACGTGCCCCAGGCCGGCGTCGAGGCCGCGTTCGAGCTGGCCGTCTACTACGCCGAGATGATCGCCGAGCGCCGGGCGCACCCCCGTGACGACCTGGTGTCGGCGCTGTGCGCCGTCGAGACGGCCTCGCCGACCGGGACGGGTGTCGACCGTCTGACCGACGACGAGATCACGGCCTTCCTCTTCCTCATGGTCGTCGCCGGCAACGAGACGACGACCAAGCTGCTGGCCCATGCCTGGTACTGGGGTTGGGTGCACCCCGACGAGGTGGCCAAGCCCT
>JBFIHN010000054.1:0-12600 GCA_041601775.1 Acidimicrobiales bacterium | reverse complement strand
TGTGGGTGGCGGGTTCGGCGCGAAGCTCAACATCAACCCCGACGAGATCCTCGCCCTGTCGCTCGCCCATCGGCTCGGCCGGCCCGTGCGCTGGACCGAGTCCCGGTCCGAAGCCGCCGGTTCGACCCACCAGGGCCGCGGCCAGCACCAGAAGATCGAGTTGGCGGCCGATGCCGACGGCAAGCTGCTCGGTTGTCGTGTGCACCTCGACGCCGACATGGGTGCCTACATGATGCTGATCACTCCCGGTGTGCCACTGCTCGGGAGCTTCCTCTACACCGGGGTGTACGCGGTGCCGGCGTTCGGCTTCACGTGCGACGGCTACTTCACCAACCTGACCCCGACCGACGCCTACCGCGGTGCCGGCCGACCCGAGGCGTCGTACGCGATCGAGCGAGCGATGGACATCCTCGCCGGCGCGGTCGGCATCAGCCCGGTCGAGATCCGTCGTCGCAACTACCTCGGCGGCGGCGACCTCTTCGAGAACCTCGACGTGCCGTCGACGCTCACGTTCGACTCTGGTCACTACGGGCCGACGATGGACCGGGCGTTGGAGATGGCCGACTACGACGCCCTGAAGGCCGAACAACAACGCCGCCGCGACGCCGGCGAGCAGAAGCAGCTCGGCGTCGGCGTGTGCACCTACGTGGAGATCTGTGGACTGGCGCCGAGTCGGGCACTCGGTGGGCTGAACTACGCCGCCGGCGGTTGGGAGCACGCCACGGTGCGTCTGCTCCCCACCGGCAAGGCCGAGGTCGTGACCGGCTCGACCCCGCACGGCCAGGGGCACGAGACGAGTTGGGCCCAGATCGTGGGCGACAAGCTCGGCATCGATCCGGCCGACGTCGAGGTCCTCCACTCCGACACCGCGATCAGCCCACTGGGCATGGACACCTACGGCTCGCGCTCGCTCAGCGTCGGTGGCGTGGCGGTCTCCATGGCCTGCGAGAAGGTCGTGGAGAAGGCGAAGCTGATCGTCGCCCACCAGATGGAGGCGAACCCCGACGACCTCACCTTCGAGGGAGGGACGTTCTCCGTCGCCGGGTCACCCGACAAGACGGTGACCATCCAGGAGATCGCGTTCGGCGCGTTCACCGCCCACGACCTCCCCGACGGCATGGAGCCGAACCTGCAGGAACAGGTCACCTTCGATCCACCCAACTTCGCGTTCCCGTTCGGGACGCATGTGGCCGTGGTCGAGATCGACGAAGGGACCGGCCGGGTCGAGCTGATCGACTACATCGCCGTCGACGACTGCGGCAACCAGGTCAACCCGATGATCGTCGAGGGTCAGGTCCACGGCGGCATCGTCCAGGGCGTCGCGCAGGCGTTGTGGGAGTGCGCGAGCTACGACGACGAGGGCGTGTGCCTGAACCCGTCGTTCCTCGACTATCTCGTGCCGTCCGCAGTCGAGGTCCCGAGCTTCAAGCTCGACTCGACCGTCACGCCCAGCACCAGCAACCCGCTCGGCGTGAAGGGTGTCGGCGAGGCCGGCACCATCGGTTCGGCCGCCGCGGTCATGAACGCCGTGTGCGACGCACTCAGCCCGTACGGCGTCACCGACATGGAGATGCCGGCGACACCCCAACGGGTGTGGAGAACGATCCGCTCTGCGCAGCACGACGGAAAGGTGGGCCAGGCATGATCCCCGCAGCGTTCGACTACGCGGCGGCGTCGTCCGCCGACGAGGCAGTCTCGCTCCTCGCCGAGCACGGCGACGAGGCCAAACTCCTCGCCGGCGGCCATTCGCTCATCCCGCTGCTGCGGTTCCGGTTCGCTGCGCCGTCGGTGCTCGTGGACATCGGTCGCGTCGACGACCTGTCCTACATCCGGGAGGACGACGGTCACTTCGCCATCGGCGCGCTGTCCACCCATCGCGACGTCGAGACCAGCGATCTCCTGCAGCAGGGCGCGCCGATGCTGGCCCACGTGGCGTCGCAGATCGGTGATCCCGCCGTCCGTCATCGGGGCACCATCGGCGGCTCGCTCGCCCATGGGGACCCGGCATCCGACCTCCCCGCTGCGTTGTTGGCGTTGGGAGGTTCGGTGGTGGCGACGGGGCCGACGGGCACCCGCGAGATCGCGGCGACCGAACTGTTCACGAGCTTCCTCGAGACGGCGTTGCGACCCGACGAGTTGCTCACCGAGGTCCGGGTGCCGAAGGTGACGGCGGGAGCGGGGTGGTCGTATCAGAAGTTCAACCGACGGGCGCAGGACTGGGCGATCGTCGCCGCGGCCGTACAGCTCGGCGACGAGCCCCGCGTGGCGTTGGTGAACATGGCCACGACGCCGATCCGATCCGCGGCCGTGGAGGCCGCGCTGGGGTCGGGTGCTGGCGCCACCGACGCGGCGGCCGTGGCGGCGGAGGGCATGAGCCCACCCGAGGACCTCAACGGCGACGCCGAGTACCGCGGCCACCTGGCCAGCGTCCTCGTCGAACGAGCCATCACCGAGGCCACCTCCCGCTGACACCCCCGACCCAAGCCCCGTTCTGGTGAACGGATGCGTCATCTGGTGGTGTCGATCGTTCACCAGAACGAGGGTGGGGTCGGTGGCGGTAGGTTCCGGGCCATGGCTGAAACGGTTGAGTTCGCGAGCAACGGCAACACCGCATCGGGGTACCTGGCCCTGCCCAGCGCAGGATCCGGTCCCGGCGTCATCGTCGTCCAGGAGTGGTGGGGTCTCGACTCGGGCACCAAGACCATGGCCGACCGTCTGGCCGAGGCCGGGTTCGTGGCACTGGCGCCCGACCTCTACCACGGCGAGCTCGCCGCCCACGACGAGATGGACAAGGCGAGCCGACTGATGACGGCGCTGCCGATCGACCGCGCAGGGCGAGACATGGGCGGTGCGGTCGACTTCCTGGCCGACCACGAGGCGACGACAGGTGATGGCATCGGCGTCGTCGGCTTCTGCATGGGCGGGATGCTGACCTTCGTGCTCGCATCGCTGCGGCCCGACAAGGTGAAGGCCGCCGTGCCCTTCTACGGGTTCCCGCCGATCGAGGGAGGTCCGGCCGACTTCTCGAAGATCGAGGCCGTCATCCGCGGCCACATGGCCGAACACGACGACTTCTTCCCGCCGGAACAGGCTCAGGCGCTCGAGGCCTACCTCCAGGGTCTGGGCAAGGACGCCACGCTCACCGTCCACGCCGGCAGCGGCCACGCGTTCATGGCGCCACACAACGCGCTCGGTACCCAGGACACCGCGTTGGCCGCCGAGGTGTGGCCGCAGGTGACCGGCTTCCTCCACGAACAGCTCGGGTAGCGGCCGGTCGGGCGCGCGGCCCTCAAGTCCTGGGGCCGATCGTCCGAAACCTCCTCCATGACCGGATCGGACCGACGGGACGCGCTCGCGCCGCGGTGGCTCTCGCACCACCACGCCGCCGAGGCCGACCGCTGTGTGTGCATCGGCGACCGATTCGTGTGTCGTCGTTGCCTCGCGATGTTCGCTGGCTTCTTCCCGGCGTTGGCGTTGCTCGCCTCGTCGTGGAGCGACGACCTGCAGGCCGGCGACGTCGGACTGGTCCTGGCACTCACCGCGATGGCCGGCTTCGAGTTCGTCCAGGTCGCCCGGCGGCGCATGGACTACAGCGCTCGCCGCGTGGTCGTGCTGAGCCCGGCGACCGGTGCCGTCCTGGCATGGCTCGGGGTCACGGGAATGCGCGACGGGTTGGGGGGCGCGCACCTCGCGTTCGGTGCGCTCGCTCTCGGCGTGCTCCTCGTCCTCTTCCGTTTCGGCTCGGTCGAGCGGAGCACGAGTCCGACCTGACGACCGTAGGATCCGTCCTGATGGCGACGATCCTGGTCACCGGCGGTGCCGGCTACATCGGCTCGCACACCTGTGTGCAACTCCTGACGGCGGGACACGACGTCGTCGTGGTCGACAACCTGTCCAACTCGTCGACGGTCGCGATCGACCGCGTCCGTCTGCTCGCGGAGGGTTCGCTCACCTTCCACGAGATCGACCTGCGTGACCGCGACGCCGTGTCGGCGGTCTTCGACCAACACCCCATCGACCAGGTGGTGCACTTCGCCGGGCTCAAGGCCGTCGGAGAGTCCATCGAGATCCCGATCGCCTACTACGACAACAACATCGTCGGCACGGTGAGCCTGCTCTTGGCGATGGCGGCCCACGAGGTCTTCGATCTGGTCTTCTCGTCGTCGTGCACGGTCTACGGCGAACCGGACGTGGTACCGATCACCGAGGCGGCGCCCATCGGGGCGGTGAGCCCCTATGGCCGGACCAAGCTCTACATCGAGGAGATGCTCCGCGACGCTGCGCGTGCCGATGATCGGTGGCGCACGATCCTGCTTCGGTACTTCAATCCCGTCGGCGCGCACCCGAGCGGGATGATCGGTGAGGACCCGACGGGGACGCCGAACAACTTGATGCCCTTCGCGATGCAGGTCGCCGTCGGCCGGCTCGAACGGCTCCGGGTGTTCGGCGGCGACTACGACACGGCGGACGGCACCTGCATCCGCGACTACATCCACGTCGTCGACCTGGCCGATGCCCACCTCGCGGCGTTGGGGGCGCTCGGACGCATCGAGGGTTGCGAAGCCGTCAACGTCGGGACGGGAACCGGGTCGTCCGTGCTCGAGGTCGTCGCCGCGGCCGAACGCGCCGTCGGCCGGGACATCCCCCACGACGTGGTGGAACGACGCTCCGGCGACGTCGTGTGCGTCTATGCCGACACCACCCGCGCCGAGGAACTGCTCGAGTGGACCGCACGGTTCGACCTCGATGCCATGTGCCGTGACCACTGGAACTGGCAGCACCAGAACCCCTCCGGCTACGGGGACTGATCGGTGGTGCGCGGGAGCGGAGACGGGTTCGTGCGGTGCAGCGACGGCCATGTGCGCTGGGGGCTCTTCGGTGCGGCCGGGGCGTTGTTCGTGCACCGCTCGGACGGTGAGCCGAAGGTGATGCTCCAGAAGCGATCGGCGTGGGCCCACGAAGGCGGGACCTGGTCGGTCGCCGGAGGTGCGCTCGACGAGGGCGAGACACCCCACGAGGGGGCGCTTCGCGAGGCGGCCGAGGAAGTGGGCGCCGTGCCGCCGCACGAGGTGATCGGCGAGGTCGTGTTCGATCCCGCCGACGACTGGGCCTACACCACGATCGTCGTCGAGGTGGCCGCCCCCTTCGGCAGCAGCGTCAACTTCGAGACCGACGCCGTCGGATGGTTCACCGTCGACGAGGTCGACGAACTCCCGTGTCACGCCGGCTTCGCCGCTGCCTGGCCTGCACTGCGCACCATCGTCGCATCCTCCTGACCCACCCACCAGAACTCTCGTTCTGGGTGCGCGATCCGTACTCCAGACGTACCGATCGCGCACCCAGAACGGGTCCTTGGCGGGCTTGCGGAGTGGGGATTCGCGTGCTGCGTCGGTGGCGGGGGTCAGACGGCGCCTTGGCGGACGTCGGGTGCGCCCAGGCGTCGTTCGTCCGCGGTGCGGTCGTCGGCGGCCTGCTGGCTGTCGATCTCCGCAGCGACCCGGGTCCGGTACGACTCGACCTCGGTCGCGACCGTGGCGTCGTCCCATCCGAGGACGCGCGCCATGATCGCGGCGGCGACGGGCGCGGCAGCGACGCCACGGTCGGCGGTCTCGATGGAGATGCGGGTGCGGCGCGTGAGGACGTCGTCGAGGTGCAGTGCGCCCTCGATCGCCACGGCGATGTGGACCTCGACCGCGAGGTAGTCGTCGGTCCCCGGCAACGTCTCGGCCAGCGACGGGTCCTGGCGCAGGAGTTCGAGCACCTCGGTGGTCTCGGTCCCGAACCGCCCCAACAGGTGGTCGACGACCCGACCGTCGAGGCCGGACGAGGCGGCCAGCTCGTCGCGGCGAGCCCGGAACGCCTCCCAGCCGGCAGCGCCGACGAGCGGGATCTGCTCGGTGCGCGACACCTCGGACCGGCCGAGCGCAGCGACGACCGCGTCGACGGCGTCGGCGGCCATCACCCGGTAGGTCGTGTACTTGCCGCCGGCGACGGTGATGAGTCCGGGTGTCACGGTGCTCACCGCGTGCTCACGGCTGAGCTTCGACGTCGACTCCGACTCGCCGTACAGCAGCGGGCGCAGACCGGCGTACACGCCGATCACGTCGTCACGGGTGAGTTCCGGCTCGAGCCAGCGGTTCGCCTGGGTGATCAGGTAGTCGAGGTCGGTGCTGCTGGCCGCAGGATGCGCCAGGTCGAGTGCCCAGTCCGAGTCGGTGGTGCCGACGAGCCAGTGCGAGCCCCACGGGATGACGAACAGGACCGACGTCGGGGTACGACAGATCAGCCCGCTCCCGGCGTCGATGCGATCGCGGGGGATCACCAGGTGCACGCCTTTCGATGCCCGGACCCGGAGCGAGGACCCGCCGACGAAGTCCTGGACCTGGTCGGTCCAGACGCCGGTGGCGTTGACGATCTGGCGGGTCGCGATCCGCAGGCGCGTGTCGGTCTCGAGATCACAGACCTCGAGGGCCTCGACGCCGTCGGCGTCGCGGTGGATGTCGACGGCCCGCACCGACGAGGCGATGGCCGCGCCGTGACCCGCCGCGGTGCGGACGACGGCCAGGGTGTGGCGGGCATCGTCGACCTGAGCGTCCCAGTACTGCACACCACCGGTGAAGGCGTCGGCCCGCAGCGACGGGACGAGGGCCGACGCCGAGCGCTTCGAGAGATGGCGGTGGCGGGGGAGCGGGTTGTCGCCGAAGGCCGCGAGCACGTCGTAGAGCGCGATCCCGGCACCCACGTAGGGCCGTTCCCACACCCGGTGGGTGAGCGGATAGACGAAGGAGACCGGACGGGTCAGGTGGGGGCACAGGCGCCGCAGCATCAGGTTGCGTTCGTGCAGGGCCTCGGTCACCAGACCGAACTCGAACTGCTCGAGGTAGCGCAGTCCGCCGTGGAAGAGCTTCGACGACCGGCTGGACGTGCCCGCCGCGAAGTCACGTTGCTCGACCAGCGCCACCCGCAGACCCCGGCTCGCCGCGTCGAGCGCGACACCGGCACCGGTGACGCCGCCGCCGATCACGACGACGTCGAACGCCTCGTTCCGCATCCGTTCGAGATCGCGGGTCCGTTGCTGTGGGTCCAAGACGGTGGGGTTGAGCGCCATCACCGCACAGTCTCCCGCATCGGTTCCACCGGTCCCCAAGGTGGCGTCCCGATGCGCGTCCCGCCGGCAGCCCCGCCGCTCGCGGCCGTGTCACCCGCGGCCATGTCACCCTCGGCCCCGGTCGGGTTCAGGCGGGTTCGACGATCTCGAGGCGGCGCGGGCGACCGGTACGGGCGGCTTCGAGCTCGACGTGGTACTCGCCGGCGAGGGCCTCGGCCAGGGCCTCGGGCGTCCGCGGGTCGATCCCGGTCTCGAGCAGGTGGCGTGCGACGAGTCCCCGGGTGTGTTTCGCCATGTGGCTGACCACCGAACGCTTGCCGTTGTCGTCGCGCACCACGTGGATCGAGACCGTCCGCTCGGCGAGGGCGCCGGTGGGCTTCCAGGCCGCGACGTAGGTCGACGACCGCATGTCGACGACGAGGCCACGGCCGGCGGCGTCGGGCAACACGTCGGCCAACGGGTCGCGCCATGCGGCGGCCAGCCTGCCGACTCCCGGGAGGTCGACGTTCATCGACAGGCGGTAGGCCGGCACCCGGTCCGACGGGCGCAAGGCGCCGAAGAGGGCGCTGACCACCACCAGGCGCGCGTTGGCCCGGCGTTTCGCCGCGGCGTCGAGCGAGGCGAGGTCGAGGGCGTCGTAGAGCACGCCGGTGTAGAGGCTCGACGCCGGCAGGGTCGGCGCGGTCCACAGGTCGATGTTGTCGCTGACCTGGTCTTTCGCCCCGGCGGGCGCTCCCAGGACCGTCAGCGCGTCGTCCCGGCCGGAGGTCGCGACGAGGGCGTCGAGCACCGCGGTCCGGATCGGGCCGAGGGCCGAGAACGAGAGCCGGTCGAGGTCGAGGGCCCGCCCGCGGCGTCCGCTGGCCTTGCCCTCCGACGGGGGGAGGAGGATCAGCATGGCCGGCCGTGGACGTGTTGGCGGATCCAGGTGTGCATGGCGATGCCCGACGCGACCGCGGCGTTGATCGACCGGGTCGAGCCGAACATCTCGATCGAGCACACGACGTCGGCTGCTGCGAGCGCCCGGTCCGACAGGCCCGGCCCCTCCTGGCCGAACAGCAACACGGCGTTGCGGGGCAGCGGCGTCGTCTCGAGCGGTACGGAGCCGGGGACGTTGTCGATCCCGACGATCGGCAGGGCGTGCTCGCGGGTGTGGGCCACGAGCGCATCGATGTCGTCGTGGTGACGCAGGTGCTGGTACTGCTCGGTGACCATCGCGCCGCGACGGTTCCACCGGCGGCGGCCGACGATGTGGACCTCGGCGGCGAGGAACGCGTTGGCATTGCGGACGACGCCACCGATGTTGCGGTCGTGCTGCCAGTTCTCGATGGCCACGTGGAACGAGTGCCGGTGCGTGTCGAGGTCGGCGACGATGGCGTCCATACGCCAGTAGCGGAAGCGGTCGGCGACGTTTCGGCGGTCGCCCGCCTCGAGCAGTGCCGGATCGAGGCGGGGGTCGTCGGGCCAGGGACGGGGATGGGGACCGACGCCCACGTCGTCCGGGTCAGCGGTCGCGGCTGCGGCCGGCGGGGTGGTCACGGGGCGTCGGCGCGGGCGCCGCGCAGGCCCCGCCATGCGAGGTCGGCGACCAGCGCCGCCACCGCTGCCGGTTCGATCTGGCGCTCGTGGGCGCGCCAGTGCCGGGTCGTCCCCTCGGCGAGGCCGACGATGCCGTGCGCGAACAGGAGGCGGTCGCGGTCGCCCAGGCCTTCGATCCGGATCAGGGGCGCGATCGCCTCGGCGATCGCCAGCTCGACCCTGGTCGCTTCCTCGGCGAACTCGCTGTCGCGGCGGGCGCCGCCGCCGAACATGAGTCGGTAGGCGTCGGGATGGTCGGCCACGAAGGTGAAGTAGGCCCGGAGGCCGTCCTCGACCTGCTGGCGGGGGTGGTGGGCCTGCGCGGCAGCGCTCTGGATGGTGACCATCAGCCGATCGCCGACCGAGCGGAGCAACTCCAGGTAGAGGCTGCGCTTGGAGGAGAAGTGCTGATAGAGCACCGGCTTGGTCACGCCGGCGGCGTCGGCCACCTCGTTCATCGAGGTCAGGTGGAATCCCCGCTCGGCGAAGACCGGGAGCGCGACCTCGAGGAGTTGCTCCTTGCGTCGCGCGGCGGGGAGGCGAGACGACATGAGCCGATTCGTACCACCACCAGGGACCGATGGGCACATCCGGGTCGCCATACACCCCCATATCCCCCCAATTCGGACAGCCCGGCACGCCGGCGGGAATTCTCCGGGTCCGCGGGAAGGAACGGTGCCGGGACGGGGCGAAGAACGCCCCGTGTCCAGTCGCAACAGCGCCCCGTCGAAGCTGACCCGCCGTCCAGCCCAACCGATCCGGCCACTGCCGGCGCGGCGGGTGTCGGCCGACCTGCTGGCCGTGAAGGCCCGACGCCGCCGCTTCGGTCGTGTGCTCCCGCCCCGCACGGGCGAGCGGGGCTGGTAGCCGCTCGCGTCCGGCGACGAGTCAGTCGTCGTCGGCCAGGGTCCGTCGTCCTTCTTCGCGGTCCTCGCGTTCGGCGGCCTTCACCGCGTACCCGAAGACGATCGCGGGAGCGAGGACGAGCGAGCCCACGACGATCAGCGCGACGATGACCCCGGACACGGTGCCGAAGTCGGTGGCCAGACCCACGAGGAACGCGACGATCGCGAGGCCGAAGGCGGCGTAGCCGACACGCTGGCCCACGTCGACGAGGCCGGCGATGCGGCGTCGTCGGTCCAACACGGGGTCGTCGCTCACCACCCGATGCTCGCGCGGGTCGCCCGCGATCTTCGATTCGGACAAACCGGACCGTAGGATATGTCGCTCGGAAGACAGGAAGACGTGACATCGATCACGAACAACCTGTTACCGAGGGTTCCGGATCCGCCAGTACGGGGTTCCAGCCGGGTTGCACAGACGAGTCGCAATGACGTGGGGGTCACGTGAGCACGAAGTACTTCGCCTTCCGACGGACGGTGGCCATCGGCGCCGTCTGGGTCGCGGCCATGGCTGCGCTGGTGGCCACCTCGGTGCCGGCGTCGGGCCAGACGGCGGTCGACCCCGGCGTCGGGACGGCCTACGCGCAGGGCTACAAGATCGATCCTCGGAGTGGGCGGCTGTCGTTCGGACTGACCTACGGGATGGCGCTCGCCGGCCACCAGAACAAGGTGGCCGTCGGCGAGGCCCGTTCGCTCGACCTCGGCGTCATCGGGACGACCCTCGCCGCCGAGGGCTGTGACGGCGGCGACCCCACCTACGCCAAGGAGGACCAACCCCAACCGCTGGTCGTCCGCTCCGGTGAGGAGGACGCCGACGCCGGCAAGACCGAGAGCGAGAACGGCGTCGAGAAGTACGCCGCGGCCGACGACTCGCCGTTGGCGAGGTCCCGAGCGATCACCGCCGCAGCCGGCCAGGAAGGCGCGGTCCTCATCGGGAGCACGGTCAGCGAGACGAACTCGGGTGTCATCGACGGCAAGCGCGTGGCCACCGCGGTGACCGAGGTCGCCGAGGTCCGCATCGGCGGCGATGCCCTGGTGCTCAAGGGGCTCCGCTGGGAGGCGATCTGGCAGAGCGCCCCCGACGAGCAGGTCTCCGGAGCGTTCACCATCGAGGGCATCGTCGTCGGTGGTGCTTCGCAGCCGATCCCCGCTGGCGACGCCATCGAGGCGCTGGCCCAGATCAACCCGCTGCTCGAGCCGCTCGGCATCCGGATCGACGCGCCGGCGGTGCGCAACGAGTCGGGCATCTCCTTCGTCGATCCGCTGCGGATCGGCATCGTGCCCAGCGAACTCCGCGACGGCGTGGTCGGCGGGGCCGTGGGCGCCCTGCAGCCGGTCCGTGAGGCCCTGGTCGACGCGCTCCTCGAAGCGGACTGCGGCAACGGCTCGTACATCACGATCGCCGACATCGTCCTCGGTTCGGTCACGGGCGCCGGTTCGCTGAACCTCGAACTCGGCGGTGTCACCGCCCGCACCGCCGAACTCGGCGCCACGAGCCTGTTGGGCGCGTTGCCGAACTTCACCCCACCGGTCGCGGCACCGGTCGATCTCCCCGCCGCTTCGCCGGGGAGCCTCGGGACCACCGGGTCGACCGCCATCGGCGGAACCGGCACGACCGGCACGGACCCGGAGACGTCGGTCGTGACCGAACCGGCGGCCTCGACGTCGCCGGAGACGGCGGCGCCCGTACTCGAGCGGATCGCCGGCACTCGCGGCGGACCGCTCGTCCTCGTGGGACTCGGCGGGCTCGCCCTGCTGGGCGCCCTCGCAGAACTCGACCGACGCAAGATGCGCAAGGCACAGCGTTCCGTGCCGATGGAGGCTCTGATCTGATGGCCGACAACCTCACCTTCGAGGCCAACATCCCGCCCCAGGGGTCGGCACCGGTGTATCGGCGCCTGTTCCGCGGCTACGGCCCGCTCGCGCTCTTGGCGCTGGCGCTGATGCTGATGGCCGCACTCGTCCCCACCATGAGCACCGAGGCGCCGGCGACATCGGACACGACCGATGGCACCGAGTCCGGTCTCGTGGTCGTCCCTCTCCCCGCCGAGGTCCGCTGATGGCCACCCCGACTCCCGACGACGTGGTGGACATCCACCGCTCCTTCACCGTCCAACAACGATCGTTCCGTGGGTACGGTCCCCTCGCCGTCCTCGGCGTGATGTTGGTGGTGATGGCGTTGTTCGCCCCCACGCTCGCTCCCGACACCGAAGATGCGTCGACGAGTTCGGGTTTCACGGCGAACGCCGGCGAGAGCTTCTTCGACACCGAGACGCCCGACACCACGCCGACCGAAGCGGTACCCGAGACCGAGGGTGGTGAGGCCCCGGTCGTGACCGACGGAAGTGCCCTGCCGACCGGGCCCGTGGCCGCTGACGGTGCCGGCAACGGCGTCGCCCCGGTGGCCGGGGTCCAGGCGTGTCCCGACCGGGCCGAGCAGATCCCCGGCGACGAGTACTCGCCCCCGTGCGTCGCCTGGGGTGGCGGCAACAACGGCGGTGCGACGTCCAAGGGCGTGACCGGTGACAAGATCTTCGTGTCGTACCGGGTCCTGGGCGGCGAGAAGGGCTTCCAGCAGACGCTGGCCGAGCTCGCCGGTGCCAGCCTCTCGGACACCCCCGAGACCATCCAGGCCACGATCACCGCCTTCGCCGAGTACTTCAGCACGCGGATGCAGTTCTACGGCCGCTCGATGGAGATCGTGTTCTACGAAGGGCAGGGCTCGAACACCAACGAGCTGCTCGGCAAGGGTCGCGACAAGGCCGAGGCCGACGCCGTCAAGGTGGCCGAGGAGCTGGGCACCTTCGCCGACCTGTCGGCCACGTCGGAGCCCTACGCCGACGCGCTGGCCGACCGTGGCGTGATCGGCTTCGGCACCCCCTACCTCTCCCGGCAGTGGCACGAGGAGCGGGCGCCCTTCGCCTGGTCGTTGGCCACCGACGGCACCCGGGTGTCGGAGCTGGCGTCGGAGTACGCGAACAAGAAGCTGCACGGCAAGCCGGCCGTCAACGC
>JBFIHN010000053.1:0-12685 GCA_041601775.1 Acidimicrobiales bacterium | reverse complement strand
CGACCTCGAGCGACAGAAGCGCCAGGACCAGCTCGACTCGATCCGTGGCGAACAGCGGTCGGTGGGGTTCGGTTCGCAGATCCGCTCGTACGTGCTGCAGCCCTACCAGATGGTCAAGGACCTGCGGTCCGACTTCGAGGTCGGCCAGGTCGACACTGTGCTCGACGGCGACCTCGACCCCTTCATGGAGGCCTACCTCGGGTGGCAGCGGACCCAGGAACTCGGCGACGACACGTAGGGCCCAACTCACGCAGCGAGGCGGCCGCCTTCTTTCCGTGACCCATCGCCAGGTAACATTCGTAACCTGTTCGCAATGTTCCCGGCGTGCCCGCCGGCACCCGGGGTGTCACCCAGACCGACCGGGCCCGTTGGTAGCGTTTCCCGGGCCGTCCCGTCCCTCGTCTCGTGAGAGCACGCTGCACCACCGATGATCAAACTCGAGAACGTCACCAAGACGTACAAAGGCGATGTTCCCGCGCTGCGCAACGCAGAGGTCAACATCGACAAGGGTGAGTTCGTGTTCCTCGTCGGCGCGTCCGGTTCGGGGAAGTCCACGTTCCTTCGCCTGGTCAACCGTGAGGAACGCCCCGAAGAAGGCCGTATCTTCGTGGCCGGCAAGGACATCCTCGAGTTGAACTCGTGGAAGGTGCCGTACCTGCGCCGCAACATCGGCTCGGTGTTCCAGGACTTCAAACTGCTGTCCAACAAGACCGTGTACGAGAACGTGGCGTTCGCGCTCGAGGTGATCGGTCGACCGAAGCACGTCATCAAGTCGCAGGTTCCGGCCATCCTCGAACTCGTCGGCCTGTCGAAGAAGGTCAAGAGCTTCCCGCACGAACTCTCCGGCGGCGAGCAGCAGCGGGTGTCGGTGGCACGGGCATTCGTGAACCGTCCCCTGATCCTCCTCGCCGACGAGCCCACCGGGAACCTCGACCCGGCCACGTCGGTCGGCATCATGCGCCTCCTCGACCGCATCAACCGCACCGGGACCACCGTCGTCATGGCCACCCACGACCGCTCGATCGTCGACACGATGCGTCGCCGGGTGATCGAGTTGGACCGCGGCACCATCGTCCGCGACCAAGACCGCGGCGTCTACGAATAGGCACGCATGGCTCTCAAACTCGACTACATGGTGCGCGAGACGGGCACCAACCTCGTCCGCAACTTCTCGCTCACGTTCGCGTCGATCCTCACCGTCGCCGTGTCGCTCTCGCTGGTCGGCGCCTCCTTGCTGGTGCGCGACGCCGTCGACAACGCCACGGCCCGTTGGGAGGGTGGCATCGAGTTCATCGTGTTCATCCAACCGGAGGCGGCGCAGGAGCAGACGGCCGCAGTGGAGCGCGCCCTCGAGGAGTCCCCGCAGGTCGAGGACTACTCCTTCGTCGATCAGGACGAGACGTTCGAGGAGTTCAAGGACCTCTTCGCCGACTCCCCCCAGATCATCGACACCGTGAGCCCCGACATCCTGCCGCCGAGCTTCCGGGTGGTGCCCACCGACAAGACCCCGGAGACCATCGACGGTCTGCGGACGGTCTTCGAGGCGCAGCCCGGCGTCCGTGAAGTGGTCGCGGCAACCGACACGATCCGCACCATCCAGAACCTCTCGCGCCTGTTCCAGCGCATCACCTTCGGTGTGGCCGCGGCGCTCGTGATCGCCGCCGGGCTGTTGGTCCTCAACTCGATCCGGATGGCGATGTTCGCCCGTCGGCGCGAGATCGAGGTCATGAAGCTGGTGGGCGCCAGCAACTGGTTCATCCGGGTGCCGTTCATGCTCGAGGGCGTCGTCCAGGGCATGCTCGGCTCGCTCGTGGCCCTCGGCGCGGCGTTCGGCGTGCGTGCTGGACTGTCCTCGATCGCCGACGACCGACGTTTCGAGCTGTTCTCCGGCTTCGCGGTCGACAGCGGGCAGTTCCAGGTCACGGCGATGGTGATCCTCTTCACCGGCGTCGCCATCGGTGCCCTCGGGTCGGCGTTCGCCGTGTCCCGCTTCCTCGACGTCTGAGCCGCTCGTCGGCCGCTGGGCGGCCTCCTCGCTCCTGGAGTTCTTCGGCTGGGCCTCAGAACTCCGGCCGCCGCCAGCCGCCGACAGCCGCTGGGCGGCACCCGAGCTGTGACGAGTGTCACTCGTCGGCACGGTGCGTGCGCTCCGGTCATTCGATTGACTAATCATTCATGAAGACGAACGAATCGGCGCGCGCGGTCACCGCAGGACACGTCCGGGTGATCGCTCGCCTCGCCCGGGTCTTCGAGACCCGGCTCACCAGCGCCTCGGTGACGCTTCCGCAGTTCCGGGTGCTCGCGTTCTTGTCGGAAGGCGAGTGGGCCGCGTCCGTGCTGGCCGAGCGGCTCGAGGTGTCACGGCCGTCGGTCACCGCGCTCGTCGACGGCCTCGTCGAGCGTGGGTGGGTGGAGCGACGGGAGAGTCCCGACGATCGGAGGCGGGTCCTCCACCAGATCACGGACGAGGGCCGTTCGGTGCTCTCGAGTTCGACACGTCACCTGACCGATGCGCTCGACGGGCTCTTCGACCACCTCGGACCCAGCGAGCGCGCCGATGCCCTCGCGGGCCTCGACGCCATCGGTGCCTCACTGCAGCGTCACCGGGCCGAGAGGCACGCATGAGGCTCGCCGCAGACCGTGCCGGAGCCGGCCAGACACGGTCGGGCGACCTCGACGTCGACGCTCCGCCGACGGCGTACGAGCCCGCCCCACCGACCGCGCGCTACGACGCACCGGTCGGACGCGTCCACGCCGACGCGTCGCTCGGGTGGATCCGACGCATGCAGCCCGTCGTCATGGGCCACAGACGTTCGTTCCTCGTGGCCATGGCGATGGCGGCGGTCGCACTCCTGACCAACGTGGCGATCCCCGCAGTGGTCGGGTCCGGCATCGACGAGATCCGAGCCGACGGCGACCGGGTCGCGAGCTGGGTGATCGCCCTGCTCGTGTTGGCCCTGCTCCGCGCAGTGTTCGCGTTCGGGTATCGCAGCCGTCTCTACAAGTTCGCCTACGCCATCGAGTACGACCTGCGTTCGCTGATGTTCCGGCACTTCGCCACCATGTCGCACGGCTTCTACGACAAGGTCCAGACGGGCCAGCTCGTCTCCCGGGCGAACAGCGACATCCGTGCCGTGCAGATGCTCCTCGCGTTCGCGCCGTTCATGGCGATGATGCTGATGACGTTCGTGCTCGCGTTCGCCTTCATGCTGACGAAGCATGTCCTGCTCACCCTCGTGGCGGTCTCGACCCTGCCGCTCGTGTACGTCTTCGGGGTCAAGCTCCGCAACCAGATGTTCCCGCTGTCGTGGATCGTCCAGGGCCGCCTCGCCGAGGTGGCCACCACGGTCGAGGAGAACGTCACCGGGGTCCGCGTCGTCAAGGCCTTCGCCGGCGAGGAGCACCAGATCGACCAACTGGCCCAACAGGCGCGACGCCTGCGCTGGTCGGCCGTGCAGGTGAACGACGCACGGGCGCGGTACGCGCCGCTGATGGAGAACCTGCCCCGGCTGGGCATGGCGCTGACCTTGCTCTACGGGGGGTACCTCGCCATCGACGGACAGGTGACGGTGGGGACGATCATCACCTTCTCGTCCTACGTGCTCCTGCTCCAGGCCCCGTTCCGGATGCTCGGCTTCTTCATGATCATGAGTCAGCGGGCAGCGGCCTCGGCCGGGCGCATCTTCGAGATCCTCGACACCGGAGCAGACATCGTCGACCGGCCCGACGCCACCGACCTCACCCATCCCGACGGTCGGGTCGCCTTCGATCTCGTCCGCTTCCGCTACGACGACGAGCCGACGGCCGGCGGCGGCGAGGGACGAGACATCCTCGACCGGTTCGACCTGCACATCGCGGCCGGTGAGACCGTGGCCATCGTCGGCGGGACCGGGTCGGGCAAGAGCACGGTGGCCCGACTCCTCCTGCGCTTCTACGACGTGAACGACGGTGCGGTCCGGATCGACGGCCACGACGTGCGTGACCTCACCATGACCTCGATCCGTCATCACGTGGGCATGGTCACCGACGAGCCGTTCCTGTTCTCGGCATCGATCGCCGACAACATCGCCTACGCCCGTCCGGATGCAACCCGGGAGGAGGTCGTGGCGGCGGCCGTGGCCGCCAACGCCCACGGTTTCATCAGCGCCCTCGACGACGGATACGACGCGGTGGTCGGCGAGCGTGGCTACACGCTGTCGGGTGGCCAGCGGCAGCGGATCGCCATCGCCCGCACCCTCCTCGCCGACCCGGCCATCCTCGTGCTCGACGACGCCACGAGCGCGGTCGACGTGCGGGTCGAGGCCGAGATCCACGAGGCGATCGAACGGCTCGCCGCGCAGCGCACGACGATCGTGATCGCCCACCGGTTGTCGACCATCGCGCTGGCCGACCGCGTGGCGCTCATCGAGGGGGGACGGGTGCTGGCCTTCGACACCCACGAGCGTCTTCTCGCTGACGAGCCGCACTATCGGGAGGTCCTGGCCACCGCCGTGGACGACGGGTCAGCGGGAGTGGAGATCTGATGGGTGGCTTCGGACCCCCGGCCGGCTCGCCCTTCGTCAGCCCGGGCGCAACCGGTCTGCCCTTCGCCGGTGTGCCCGAGGAGTTGCAGGAGCGCGTCGACGCCATCCTCGAGACCGAACCGGTGCACGAGGTGGCAACGGTCGACTTCTCGCACGCCACCTGGGACCGTCGGCCGTTCACGCTCTGGCGGTTCGTGGGGGAGAAGCGCGGCGCCGTGGCGCTCGCGTTCGTGCTCGTCGTGCTCGAGACGTTCATGGTCACCGCCGGACCGTTCCTGACCGGCGAGGCCATCGACCGGGGCGTGATCCCCGGCGACAAGGGTGCCCTCGTCACCATCGCCGGCATCTACGTCGCGACCGTGGTCCTCGGCACGGCGCTCTCGGCGGCTCGGGTCGCCTGGACCGGCCGCGTCGGCGAGGTGTTGATGGAGGCGCTCCGCGTTCGGATCTTCTCGCACTTCCAGCGGTTGTCTCTCCGTTTCTTCACCGCCGAGAAGGGCGGGGTGCTGATGACCCGCATGACGAGCGACATCGACTCGCTGACCGCCCTGTTCCAGGAGGGACTGGTCAACATGTTCGTCCAGTTCCTCACGCTGGGGATCGTGACCGTCGTGTTGTTCGTGGTCAGCCCGACCCTGGCGCTGGTGCTGTTCCTCGGTGTCGTCCCGGTGATGCTCGCCCTGACGTTGTGGTTCCGCAAGGCCTCCGACGTCGCCTTCCTGGCCGTGCGTGACCGCATCGCCGACGTCATGTCGGACCTCCAGGAGAACCTGGCCGGCATCCGCATCGTCACCGCGACCAATCGGGCGAAACACAACGTGGTGGGCCACGACAACGTCCTGGGGGCGCATCGAGACGCCAACGACAAGACGGCCGTCATCGGCGCCGTCTACGGACCCTCCACCGAACTCCTCGGCTACCTGGCGCAGGCGCTGCTGTTGGGCCTCGGTGGGTGGCTGGTGAGTCGGGGCAACCTGAGCGTCGGCGAACTGGCGGCGTTCTTCCTGTACCTGACGATGTTCTTCGCCCCGATCCAGCAGCTGGTGCAGCTCTACAACACCTACCAGCAGGGTCGGTCGGCCGTCCGCAAGCTGTCGGAGCTGTTCGCGACCGAACCGGACGTGCCCGAGTCGCCCGGTGCGCCCGCCCTGCCACAGATGCAAGGGGCCATCGATCTCGACCACGTGACGTTCGGCTACGAACCCGGAGTGCCGGTCCTCCACGACGTGACCATCGCCATCGAGGCCGGCGAGACCGTCGCCTTCGTCGGGGAGACGGGCGCAGGCAAGTCGACCGTCGCCAAGCTGGTCAATCGCTACTACGACCCGACCGCGGGAACAGTTCGCATCGACGGGCACGACCTGCGCGACGTCACCCTCGCGTCGGTCCGCAGCCAGATCGGCGTCGTGCCCCAGGAGCCGTTCCTCTTCGCCGGCTCGATCCGCGACAACCTGGCCTTCGCCGCTGGCGACGCCACCGACGAGCAACTGTGGGCTGCCGTCGATGCGGTGGGGCTGCGTGAATTGGTGGAGCGTCAGCCAGCGGGCCTCGACCAGCTGATCCACGAGCGAGGCTCGTCGCTCAGCTCCGGAGAGCGGCAGCTGCTCGCGCTGGCGCGTGCGTTCCTCAGCCAGCCCAGGGTGCTGGTGCTCGACGAGGCGACGTCGAACCTCGATCTCGCCAGCGAGACCAGGATCGAGGCGGCGCTCGACGTCGTGCTCGACGGCCGGACCGCGATCATCATCGCTCACCGCCTCGCCACGGCCATGCGGGCCGACCGCATCGCGGTCATCCACGACGGGGAACTGGTCGAGTTGGGCAGTCACGATGCGCTCGTGGCAGCCGGCGGGCGCTACCGAGCGCTCTACGACACCTGGACGTCCCAGGCCGGCGGCACCGCGGGTGCGACCTCTGATGCGGCCGCGCCTTGAGCGGCTGGGGGATCGCGCTCGTCGTCGGCGCAACGCTGCTCGGGTCGTTCGTCCAAGGGTCCGTGGGGTTCGGACACAACCTGATCGCGGCTCCGGCGATGGCATTCGTCGACGACCGCTTCGTCCCCGGCCCCGCCATCCTCGGCGCCATGGTGCTGACGGCGCTCATGGCCGTGCGCGACCGCCAAGGCGTGCACCTCGGTGAGGTCCGCACCGCGCTCCTCGGTCGTATCCCGGCGACTGTCGTCGCGGCGCTGACGGTGGCCTTCTTGCCCGAGCGAGGGTTGGCAGTGCTCTTCGCCGTGCTCGTGCTGGTCGCCGTGGCCATCTCGGGGTCAGGAGTCCACCTGCGCCCGACGACCGGGCGACTGCTCGGTGCCGGGGCGTTGTCGGGGTTCATGGCCACCACGACCTCGATCGGTGGTCCGCCGATGGCGATGCTCTATGCCAGCGAAGAAGGCCGGCGGATGCGGGGCACGCTGGCCGGCTTCTTCCTGGTGGGCTCGTTCCTCAGTGTGGGCGCGCTGCTGGTGGCGGGGACCTTCGGGGAGGAATCGATCCGTCTCAGCCTCGTCCAGGCCCCCGGCATCGTCGTCGGGTTCGCCGCGTCGTCCGTGGGTGCGCGACATCTCGATGCCGGCCACACCCGGCCGGCCGTGCTCGCGGTCTCCGTGCTCGGCGCGGTCTCGGTGCTGGCCAAGACGATCCTCTGACCTGACAACGGCCCTCTGACGTGACGTCGGCCGCTCCCGCCAGAGAGACGGCCAGCGAACTGGAGGGAGGTGCCGGCCGTCTCACCGGTGGTGGAGAGCGCTGGCGACTCGAAGCGTTGGGAGTTGGGAGGGAGCAGCGAGCCGCCAGTGCTCTCCCTTCAGTGATCGCCCCCGAAGCAGGAGAACTTGAGAACATTTCTTCGGATCGGCGCCGGATTTCTCCCGGAGGCCGGAGCGGCCGGGCGGATCCCGGGCCGGGCGTCGTGGCATCGGCGTGGTCACGCGCGACACGCGACTCCGGTGCCAGCATGCGTCCATGACCTCCTACGAGACGATCGACTATGCCGTCGCCGACCGCATCGCCACCATCACGCTCGACCGACCGGATCGGCTCAACGCGTTCACCGTGCCCATGCAACGCGAGTTGTGCGACGCCTTCGACCGGGTCGACGCCGACGACGACGTCCGGGTGGTGATCGTGACCGGCCGGGGTCGTGGCTTCTGTGCCGGCGCAGACCTCGGCGGCGGCGGAGACACCTTCAACACCGATGCCGCGAGCGAAGGAGGCGCCGTCTCCGCCGCGCCCGACCCGATGGACCATCGTGACGAAGGCGGGCTGGTGACGTTGCGCATCTTCCGGTGCACCAAGCCGGTGATCGGAGCGATCAACGGTCCGGCGGTGGGCATCGGGGTGACGATGACGCTGCCGATGGACATCCGACTCGCGTCGACCGCGGCGAAGTTCGGGTTCGTGTTCGCCCGACGCGGCATCGTGCCCGAGGCCTGTTCGTCGTGGTTCCTGCCCCGACTCGTGGGCATCAGCCAGGCCGCCGAGTGGTGCTATCGCGGGGGCGTCTTCGGCGCCGACGAGGCGCTCGCCGGGGGACTGGTCCGGTCGGTGCACGAGCCCGACGAACTCCTGCCCGCCGCCACGGAGATCGCACGGGACATCGCCGACAACACGTCCGCGGTGTCGGTGGCGCTCACGCGGGCGATGCTGTGGCGCATGCTCGGCGAGTCGCATCCGATGGCGGCGCACGAGGTCGACTCGCCGGGGATCGCCTACCTGGGCAAGAGCGCTGATGCCCGTGAAGGCGTCGTGTCGTTCCTCGAGAAGCGCCCGGCGGCGTTCCGCGACACCGTGTCGGCGGACATGCCGCCCCACCACCCCTGGTGGGAAGAACCGGGCTTCCGGGACTGAAGCGGGTCAGCCCGCCAGCGGCAGGGCATCGAGGCCCCGGAGCACGACGCGGCCGTTGTGCACGGGCTCGCCGGCGAGCGACAGCCCGGGGTGGCGCTGGACCAACGAGCCGATGGCGATCTGTGCCTCCATGCGCGCCAGTGCTGCGCCCAGGCAGTGGTGGATGCCGGAGCCGAAGCTCAGATGATGGCTGGCACCGTCGCGGGTGATGTCGAAGTCGTCGGCGTCGTCGCCCCACCGTGCCGGATCCCGGTTGGCGGCGGCGGTCATGGCCATGACGAAGGTGCCCGGCTCGATCGTGTGCCCGGCGGCCTCGAACGGTGCCATCGTGATGCGTCGGGTCATCTGGACGGGCGGGTCGAATCGCAGACACTCCTCGACGGCACCGACGATGCGTCCCGGATCGTCGCGGAGACGGTCGAGTTGGTCCGGATGGCGCAGGAGCGCCAGCAGGCCGTTCCCGATGAGGTTCACGGTGGTCTCGTGGCCGGCGATGAAGAGGAGGCTGAGTTGGTGCAGGAGCTCCTCGTCGGTGAGGGCATCGCCGTCATCGCTCTGCTCGATCATGGCGCTGAGGAGGTCGTCGGCCGGATTGGCCCGCTTCCACTCGATCACCTCCTGCAGGTGGGTGCGCATCGACTCGCCGGCGTGGAGCGTCGCGAGGAGCTGGGCGTCCGACAAGACCGGATCGAGTGATCCCGCCAGCGTGTGGGACCAGCCGCGGAGCTCGTCGGTCCGTCCGTCCGGCATGCCCAACATGTGCGAGATCACCTGGAACGGCAGCGGGAACGCAAGGGTGGCGATGAGGTCGAACCGGTCGCCGGGACCGATGTCGCCCATGGCCTCGTCGACGAGACGCTGCACCTCCGGACGGAGACGCTCGATGGCGCGTGGGGTGAAGACCCGGGCGACGAGCTTGCGCAGGCGGGTGTGGTCCGGCGGGTCGATGTTGAGGATCGAGCGATTGACGAACGGCTCGAACCCGTGCTCCCGGGCGAAGCGGGCGGTCGCCGCGGGGTCGAAGATCGGCTCGGCGATGTTCCGCTCCTCGACGCTCGTACCCGGCTCGCGCAGGAGCCGGAAGCAGTCGTCGTAGGAGAACAGCTGCCACCCCCCGAGCGGGCTGGGCAGGACCGGTCCCGCTTCGCGCAGCCGGGCGAACTGCTCGTAGGGCCACTGTGCGTATCCGTCGGCGAACGGGTCGAACAGGGGCGTCTCCGCGCCCGTGGTCTCGGTCCTGTCGCTCATGGGGCCCCCTCGGCTCTGGCTCGACGCTAGCTCGCATCTCGTTGGGTTCGGCGGCGAGTGCTGTGGAAGCCTCTGGCCGATGACCTCGTCGGCAAAGGCGGCCTCGCCGACCGCGGCATCCGGTGAGTTCGTGCTCCTCGGCGTGGCGGTGTTCGCCATCTCGACCTCCGCCCCCCTGATCCGTTACGCCGCGGCCCCGGCGCTCGCCATCGCGATGTGGCGCACCGTGTTGGCGGTTCCGGTCGTCGGGCTGCTCGCAGTCGGCCATCGCCGCCCCGATCGGCGAGAGCGCAAGCTCATCGTGCTGTCCGGCGGGCTCCTCGCCCTGCACTTCGCCGTCTGGATCCCGTCGATCTCCTACACCTCGGTGGCGTCGTCGGTGGCGCTGGTGGCCACCCAGCCGATCTGGGCAGCGATGATCGCCCGTGCTCGCGGCGAACACGTGGAGCGGGCGGTGTGGACCGGGATCGGGATCGCGTTGGTCGGCGTCGTGATCCTGACGGGGGTCGACCTCCAGCTCTCGTCCCGGGCGCTCTTCGGTGACCTCCTCGCGCTCTCGGGGGGCCTGTGCGCGGCGTCCTACGTCACCGTGGGCGCCGAAGTCCGCAAGACCGTGGACACCGCCGTGTACACCGCCGGTTGCTATGCCGTGGCCGGCGCGGTGCTCCTGGTGCTCTGTGTCGTGACCCGTCGTGACCTCGCCGGATTCGACACCGGGACGTGGTTGGCGATCGTGGGGCTGGTCCTCGGCGCCCAGCTGCTCGGGCACACGCTGCTCAACCAGGTCCTGCGCACGATCTCTGCGACGAGCGTCTCGGTGGCGATCCTCTTCGAGGTCATCGGTGCCGCGGTCATCGCGGCGATCGCGTTCGGGGAGACCCCGCCGTTGGCGGCGGCACCCGCCGCTCTGCTCATCTTGGTCGGCACCGTCGTCGTGATCCGGTCCGGACGTCGACGCCCGATCGAAGGAGCCCCCCTTGTCTGACACGCTGCCGTTCACGCCGATGCTCGAACCGCCCACCGGCGACGAGGCCTCGTCGACGCTGGTCTTCTCCGTACGCGGCGACGCCGTCCACATCGCGTCGTCCGAGGCCGACGGTCACGGCGCGGACCTGTACCTGGGCCGCATGGGCGACGTGGACTGCTGGGCCATCGACATCGACGGCGACCACGAGGCCGACCTCGTGGTCACACCGCTCATGGCCCTGCACGCGCAGGTCTCCGAGCCCGAGTGGATCGTCGCCGGCCGGGCGGTCCAGCTGCTCGAGTGGCGCAAGACGCACCGGTTCTGCGGCCGTTGCGGGGTCGAGACCGACCAGGTCCCGGGCGACCGGGCGATGCGGTGCCCGCAGTGCCGTCTCCTGGCGTTCCCGCGTCTCGCCCCCGCCGTGATCACGCTCATCACCCGCGAGGACGGTCGAGCGCTGCTGGCTCGCAACGCCAACTTCCCGATCCCGATGTTCTCGTGTCTGGCCGGGTTCGTGGAACCGGGCGAGACGCTCGAACAGGCGGTCGTGCGCGAAGTGCAGGAGGAGGTCGGGCTCACGGTCGGACGAGTCCGCTATCACAGCTCCCAGCCGTGGCCGTTCCCCCACTCGCTGATGATCGGGTTCGAGGCCCAGTGGCTCGACGGCGAGATCGCGGTCGACGGTGTCGAGATCGCCGAGGCGGCCTGGTTCGACACCGACGATCTCCCCCCGATCCCACCCCGTCTGTCGATCGCCCGACGGCTGATCGACGACTGGATCGCTAGGAACTGAGATCGGCCGTGTTCGTGGAATCGACCGGGCCTCGCCGAGGTTGGACCCGGGGATGACGACTGCCCCAGAACCGCGCCTGGTCACCCCTCTGTTCGTCCTCATCACGGCGTCGGGACTCTGCTACTTCCTGGCCATCGGATCGCTGCTGCCGACGCTTCCCCGCTATGTCGAGGACGAGCTCTCGGGCAGCGGGTTCGAGGTCGGCCTCGTGGTCGGCGCGTTCGCCGTGTCGGCGGCGCTCGTGCGCCCGCTCGTCGGTCGTCTCGGTGACGTCGTGGGCCGCCGGGTCATGGCCGCCGCCGGTGCGGCGATCGCTGCGGTGTCGATCGCGCCGCTCGGGTTGGTCCATGCGGTCTGGTTCCTGATCCTCGTGCGCCTCGTGACCGGTCTGGGCGAGGCCGCCTTCTTCGTCGGTGCGGCGACCGCGGCGCAGGATCTGTCGCCGGATCATCGTCGTGGTGAGGCCGCATCGTTCTTCTCGATCGCCATCTACGGCGGCCTGGCGTTCGGCCCGGCGGCGGGGGAGTGGATCTACCGGAACCACGGCGCCGACACCGAGTGGGCCTTCGCCACCGTGGCGTGTGTGGTCTCGCTGGTCCTCGCGTCCTTCATCCCGAAGGAACTCGGCCGGGTCGAGAACCCGGTCCCGCGCCGCGGGCTGCTCCATCCCGCCGCGGTCCTGCCGGGATCGGTCCTGCTGCTGGGACTCATCGGTTTCACGGGCTTCGCGGCGTTCGTCCCGCTCTATGTCGACGAGATCGGGGTGGCCGACGCCGGTCCGTTCTTCTTCGCCTACGGGGCGATCGTCCTGGCCGTGCGGATCTTCGGTGCCAGGATCCCGGACCGCCTGGGCGCCGTCCGCACGTCGACGATCGCGCTGGTGTGCATCGCGTCGGGCATCGGGACCGTGGCGGCGGTCAGCACCGCCACCGGGCTCTGGGTCGGCACGGTGCTGCTCTCCCTCGGCATGTCCTTGCTCTTCCCGGCGCTCTTCATCCTCGCCGTCAACGGTGCCCCGGCCGAGGAACGCAGCCACGCCGTCGGCACGTTCTCGCTGTTCTTCGACCTGAGTCAGGGTCTCGGCGCCCCGGCGCTGGGCATCCTGGTGACGGTGTTCGGTGTCGAACAGGCCGCCTTCGTCGGCGGTGCGGTCATGGCGATCGCCGGACTCGTGCTGACCAACACCAAGCTGCGGGCATCGATCCCGACCACGGCGGCCGTGCCGGTCTGACCGTCAGCCCGGATCGTGGGAGAACGCGATCGCGGCGGCGGTGGCCACGTTCAACGAGTCGACGGTCGCTGCGATGGG
>JBFIHN010000052.1:0-12694 GCA_041601775.1 Acidimicrobiales bacterium | reverse complement strand
GGAACGGCCAACCTCTTCAGCCACCCCCGGTTCATGGCGGGAGCGGCCACGTCCCCCGACCCCGAGGTGTTCGCCCACGCCGGAGCCCAGGTGCGCCACGTGCTCGACGCGACCCACCGCCTCGGCGGACACAACTACGTCCTGTGGGGCGGTCGCGAGGGCTACGAGACCCTCCTCAACACCGACCTCGGCCGGGAAGAGGCGCAGCTCGCTCGCTTCCTCCACCTGGTCGTGGAGCACAAGCACGCCATCGGCTTCACGGGCACGCTCCTGATCGAACCGAAGCCCGCCGAGCCGACCAAGCACCAGTACGACTTCGACGCGGCCACCGTCGCCGGGTTCCTCGACCGTCACGGCCTCACCGGCGAGGTCAAGGTGAACCTCGAGGTCAACCACGGCACCCTCGCGGGTCATTCGTTCCACCACGAGGTCGCCAACGCGATCGCGCTCGGGGTCCTCGGGTCGGTCGACGCCAACCGTGGCGATCCGCAGAACGGTTGGGACACCGACCAGTTCCCGAGTTCGGTCGAGGAGATGACCCTCGCGCTCCACGAGATCCTCCGTGCCGGCGGGCTGGGGTCCGGTGGGTTCAACTTCGACACCAAGCTGCGACGGCAGTCGACCGATCCCGTCGACCTGTTCCACGGCCACATCGGGGGCATGGACACCCTGGCGCGGAGCCTCCTGGCCGCGGCGTCGCTGCTCGAGTCCGGCGACCTCCAGCGTGCCGTCGACGAGCGGTACGCGCGGTGGGACGGAGCGCTCGGACGGTCGATCATGGATGGCGAGCAGTCGCTGGCCGACCTCGACGCCCTGGTGTCCGAGCGCGACCTCGAGGGTGACCCGGGGAGCGGGCACCAGGAGCTGCTCGAGAACGTGGTGAACCGCCACATCGACCAGGCCCGCTGACCGTGGACCTGGTCGGTCCGGCGATCCTGGCCTTCGGCGCGGCCGTGGTGGGTTCCCTGGGCGGGCTGGGTGGCGCCATCCTCCTCGTCCCGCTGCTGGTGGTGACCGGCATGTCGCCGACCGAGGCGGCGCCGCTCGGCCTCGTCATGGTCGCCGCGTCGTCGATCGCGGCCGGCCCCCGCCAGCTGACCGAGCGTTCGGTGAACCACCGTCTGGGGGTCACGGTCGAGTTGCTCGCGTCCAGCGGTGCCGTGGTGGGCGCCATCGTGTCGGGCTACCTGAGCGAGACGTTCCTCACCTATCTCCTGGCCTCGGTTGCGGCGTTGGCCGCACTGGCCGGCGCCGGACGCAAGGGGCTACGCAACCTTCCTGATCCGGCGTGTGTCGACGCCGACGTCGGCGAGCGGGTGGGTGCCATCGCCGGCGCCTACCGGCTGGGGGACGACCAGATCGTCCCGTACCGGCCCCGACGCTTGGCGAGCGGCCTGGCCTTCATGTCGGTGGCGGGATTCGTCGCCGGGAGCGCCGGTGCCTCGGGCGGCTTCATCAAGACGCCGGCCATGACCGAGCTCATGCAGGTGCCGACGAGGGTGGCGGCGGCCACGACCACGTTCACGGTCGGGGTGACGGCCTCGGCTGCGCTGGTGATCTATGCGATCCAGGGTCGGGTCGACGTCGAGACGGCGTCGTTGATCGTCAGCAGCAGCCTCGTCGGTGGCGTCGTCGGTGCCGGCGTGCAGTCCCGCCTGGCTCCTGCGGTCACGCGTCGCCTGCTCAGCGCACTGCTCCTGGTGATCGCCGCGTTGTTGGTGGCACGGGCATGACGCCGGACCGCACGCCCATCCCCGCCGGTGACGTGAGCACGATCCGGGGTCGGATCCAGGCGCCGGTGCTGACGTGGCTGACCCGGGTGGTCATCGTCGTCGGGGTCCTCGGCGCCGTGCTCCCGGGTGCCGTCGGCACGGGCGTGGCCACCACGGCCGTGGGCGCGGTCATGGCGGCCCCGCTGCTCCGCGTGGCCTGGCTGGTCTTCCGGTGGTCGCAGGAGCACGACCGCCGGTTCGTCACCGTCGGCCTGGGGCTGCTGTCGGTGATCGCCCTCGGCGCCGTGCTCTCGGCGCTCGGGGTCGGCTCCTGAGGCTGAGCCTGCGGTGACGGGGTGGGTCAGGCCCCGCCGGCGGCGGTCTTGGCCCGCTTGGAGGCGCGAGCCCTGGTGGTCTGGTCGAGGTCGATCTTGCGGATGCGCACGAACGACGGGGTGACCTCGACGCACTCGTCGTCAGCGATGTGCTCCAACGCCTGCTCCAGCGACAGCACGGTCGCGGGGATGAGCTTCTCGAAGTTGTCGGCAGCCGACGCTCGCACGTTGGTCTGCTTCTTCTCCTTGGTGGGGTTCACGTCCATGTCCTCGGTGCGGGCGTTCTCGCCGATGATCATGCCCTCGTAGACGGCGACGCCGGGTCCCACGAAGAGCTGACCGCGGTCCTGCAACGCCAGGAGCGAGTAGCTGCGGGTCTCCCCGGTGCGGTCGGCGACGAGGGAGCCGTTGCGACGGGCGCGGATCTCGCCGGCCCACGGCTCCATCTTCTCGAACACGTGGTGGATCAGCGCGGTGCCGCGGGTCTCGGTCAGCAGCTCGGTCCGGAAGCCGATCAGCCCACGGGCGGGAACGAGGTAGTCGAGACGGACCCAGCCGGTGCCGTGGTTGACGATCTGTTCCATGCGACCCTTGCGGACGGCGAGGAGCTGTGACACGACGCCGAGATAGTCCTCGGGCAGGTCGACGGTCACCCGGTCGACGGGCTCGTGCACCTTGCCGTCGATCTCCTGGGTGAGCACCTGGGGCTTGCCGACGGTGAGCTCGAAGCCCTCGCGCCGCATCATCTCGACGAGCACGGCGAGCTGGAGCTCTCCGCGACCCTGGACCTCCCAGGTGTCGGGACGCTCGGTCGGGAGCACGCGGATCGACACGTTGCCGACGAGCTCGGCGTCGAGGCGGGCCTTGACGAGGCGGGCGGTCATCTTCGACCCGTCCTTGCCGGCCAGGGGCGAGGTGTTGATGCCGACGGTCATCGACAGGCTCGGCTCGTCGATGGTGATGACGGGCAGGGGGCGAGGATCCTCGGTGTCGGCGAGGGTCTCGCCGATCGTGATCTCGTCGATGCCGGCGATGGCGATGATCTCGCCGGGGCCCGCCTTCTCCGCCGGGACACGGTCGAGGTTCTCGGTGATGAACAGGTCGCCGATCTTGACGCGCTCCTGCGTGCCGTCGGCCTTGCACCACATCACGTTCTGACCCTTGCGGATCTCGCCGTTGCGCACGCGGCACATGGCGAGACGGCCCAGGTACGGAGACGAGTCGAGGTTGGTGACGAGCGCCTGGAGCGGCATGGCCTCGTCGTACTCGGGCGCTGGGATGTGCTCGACCAGGAGCTCGAGCAGCGGCTTGAGCGTGTCGTCCTCGGTGAGGGCGTCGCCGTCGGCGGGACGGGTCATCGTCGACCGCCCGTCACGGGCGACCGCGTAGACGATGGGGAAGTCGATCTGGTGCTCGTCGGCGTCGAGGTCGAGGAACAGCTCCTCCACCTCGTTGACGACCTCGTCGATGCGGGAGTCGGGTCGGTCGACCTTGTTGACCACGAGGATCACCGGGAGGCGGGCCTGCAGCGCCTTGCGCAGGACGAAGCGGGTCTGGGGGAGGGGACCCTCGCTGGCGTCGACCAGCAGGAGGATGCCGTCGACCATGCTCAGTGCCCGCTCGACCTCGCCACCGAAGTCGGCGTGGCCGGGGGTGTCGACGATGTTGATCTTGACGTCGCTGCCCGCCTCGGTGCGGTAGGGGATGGCCGTGTTCTTGGCCAGGATCGTGATCCCCTTCTCCTTCTCGAGGTCCATCGAGTCCATGACACGCTCGGCCACGTCCTGGTTCTCGCGGAACGCGCCGGACTGCCACAGCATTTTGTCGACGAGCGTTGTCTTGCCATGGTCGACGTGGGCGACGATCGCCACGTTCCTCAGGTCATTGCGGGTTGCCACTGGAGTCTCCGAACCGGTTCATGCCCGCCGATGGGCGGACGAGCCAGCCTAAGTCCCCATGGTTCTGGGTGCGCGATCGGGACGCGTGGAGTACCGATCGCACACCCAGAACGGCGTTGGGAGACGGTCTAGAGACCGGCCTCGGCGATGAAGTCGGCGGCGATGTCGGCCGCGTCCTCCTTGTCGATGTCGAAGCGCTTGTTGAGCGCCGTCAGCGTGTCGGTGTCGATGGCGGCGCTGATCTCGTTGAGCAGCGTCGTCAGGTCGTCGCCGTAGGCCTCGGCCAGTTCGTCGGAGATGACCGGCGTGATGTTGTCGGCGGCCAGCATGCCCATGTCGTCCTCGAGCAGGACCCAACCCTCGTCGGCGATCCGGCCGCTGGTCGAGAACAGGACGCCGATGTTGACGTCGGACCCGTCGGCCAGCGCGTCGGCCACGAGACCGGACTCGAGCGGGGTGAATCCCTCCGAGAGGTCGATGCCGTACACGGACTGGAGCCCGACGAGGCAGAAGGGGTTGGTCTCGCAGTCCTGTGGCGCACCGAGCTTCAGGCCGCTGCCGTCGGCCGGCAGGTCGGAGATCTTGGTGTAGCCCTCGGACTCCGAGGTCTCCTGGGTGACGACGAACGCGTTGGTGTCGACGGCGGGTGCGGGGTCGAGTGCGACCAGGCCGATCTCGTCGAGCTGGGCCTGGAGGAGGGCGACGGTCTCGGCGGCATCGCCGGTGGCCTCGCCTGCACCCTCGTTCAGGAACTCGAGCATCGACGCGGCGTACTCGGCGCTGAGGTTCACGTCGCCGTTGTCGAACGCGCCGAGGAGGACGTCGCGGAATCCACCGACGCCGACCTGGGTGACGGTGTAGCCGTGGTCCTCGAGCACCTGGCCGTAGATCTCGGCCAGGATCGCGGACTCGCCGAAGTCCTGGGCGCCGATCTTGATGTCGGGGCCGTCGGGGCTCTCGGAGCCTCCGTCGGGGTTGCCGCCGGACGAGGCGACGGGATCGTCGTCGTCACCACACGCAGCGGCGAAGAGGGCGAGGATCGCCACCAGGGCGATCAGGAACTTGCGGGTCTTCATGGGTTTCCTTTCGGGGAACTGACGGGAGATCAGATGGCGAGGTCGGCGGCGGCACCCGTCCTCGGGGTCCGGACGCGAGCGGTGGCGACATCGGGTCGAGCCCACGGTGACAGCCGGCGGGCCAGCAGGGCGAAGGCGAACTCGGTGGCGAGCGACAGGAGCGCGACCATCGTGGCCGCGGCGATGACCCGGCCGTAGTCCCGGGTGGCGAGGCCCTGGAGGATCGGGGAGCCCAGGCACCGGAACCCGACGAGGGCGCCGAGGGTGGTGGTGGCGACGACCTGCACGGCGGAGATGCGGACACCGGTCGCCAGGAGGGGCATGGCCGCGGGCAACTCGACGTCGAGGAGCACCTCGCGCTCACGCATGCCCATCGCCCGAGCGGCCTCGACGACGTCGCGGTCGACCTCGGTCACACCGGTGAAGGTGTTGACGAAGATCGGCGGTAGGGCCAGGAAGAACAGGGCGACGAAGGTGGGCCAGAACCCCAGACCGAAGCCATAGCGCAACGAGAACGGGAACACGAGGGCGATGATCGCGAACGTGGGCACCGCCCGACTGATGTTCACGACCGTCACGGCGATGGCTCCGCCGCGGCGACGGTGCCCGAACCACAGGGCCGGGGGGATCGACACGACCATGGCGGCGACGACGGTGAAGACGGAGAGTCGCACGTGGTTCCACAGCAGGGTCACGAGACCGTTGCGGCCCCACCAGGAATCCGACGCGGTGAGGTAGTCGAGCGCTTCCTGGAGCACGGTCAGGTCTCCGGTGACGCCGTGATGCGCGTCCACGGGGTCAGCACACGCTGCACGAGGACGAAGAGGACGTCGAACGCGACGGCCATCGCGATGGAGAGCCCGGCCCCGACGACGATCGGCGTGGGGAACTGGCGGCTGAGACCGTCGTCGATGAACGTCCCGTAGCCACCGCTGCCCACGAGCGCCGCCACGGTCACCAGCCCGATGATGGTGACGGTCGCGATGCGTAGTCCGCTGACGATCGTCGGGGTGGCGAGACGGAGGTCGACCGCGAGGAAGCGGCGCCAAGGCTCGTATCCCATCCCGTCGGCGGCGTCCTTCACCGCCTGCGGTACACCGTCGATGCCGGCCACGATGTTGCGCAGGAGGATCAGCAGTGTGTAGCTCACGAGCGCGATCTGTGCCGATCGGTAGCCGAGGCCGGTGAAGGGCACCAGCAGGGCGAACAAGGCGAGGCTCGGGATGGCGTAGAGCGCACCGGCGACGGCAGCGAGCGGCCCGTAGAGGAACCGCCACCGGATCGAGACCATGGCCATCGCCATGGCGATGACGAAACCGATGGCGACGGACGAGCCGGTGAGCTGGAGATGCTCGACCGTCGCCGCACGGATCTCCTCGGCATGGTCGGGGATCCACTGCCATCGGACCAGCGGCTCGTCGGCGGCGAGGAGGCCGGTCACGAGCGGACGCCTTCGCTGATGTCCTCGATGCGGACCATGCCCCGGTACCGGCCGTCGACGTCCTCGACGATGGCCACGTTGGTCGCGGAGTTGACGATGCCGTCGAGCGCGTTGCGCAGGGTGTTGGTGGGCTGCACGATCGACCGGAACGGGCGCACGTCGGTGTCGGTCACGGTGCCGTTCAGTTCGTGGCCCCACAACCAGCCGAGCATGCGCTCGTCGCGGCAGATCCCGACCCAGTCGACGTGGTACTCGGACATGGCCGCGCGGGCGACCTCGGCCGAGTCACCCACCTCGGCGATCGGGCCGTCGACCGGCACGATCTCGTCCACGGTCAGCAGCGCCAGCCGCTTGAGCCCACGGTCCTCGCCGAGGAAGTCGGCCACGAAGTCGGATGCCGGGTTGGCCAGGAGTTCGGCCGGGGTGTCGGCTTGTTCGAGCTTCCCGCCGACGTTGAGGATCACCACGCGGTCGCCGAGCTTGATGGCCTCGTCGACGTCGTGGGTCACGAGCACGATCGTCTTGTGCACGTTGCGCTGCAGGTCGAGCAGCTCGTCCTGCAGGCGGGCACGGACGATCGGGTCGACGGCGCTGTAGGGCTCGTCCATCAACAAGATGGGCGGATCGGCGGCGAGGGCGCGAGCCACGCCGACACGCTGTTGCTGCCCACCGGAGAGCGCACCGGGATAGCGCCGGAGCATCTCGGGCTCGAGGCCCACGAGCGCGCCCAGTTCGTCGACGCGTCGACGGATCCGGTCCTTGTCCCAGCCGAGCAGCCGGGGGACGGTGCCGATGTTCGCGCCCACCGTCTTGTGGGGGAACAGGCCCGTGTGTTGGATCACGTAGCCGATGCCCCGGCGCAGCTCGTGCACGGGCAGTTCGTGCACCGGCCGGCCGTCGATCTCGATCGTCCCCGACGTGGGTTCGATCAGCCGGTTGAGCATCTTCAGCGTGGTGGTCTTGCCGCAGCCCGAGGGTCCGACGAGCGCCACGATCTCGCCGGCCGGCATCTCGAGGTCGAGATGGTCGACCGCGGGACGATCGGCGCCCGGATACTGCTTCGTGAGCCCCGCGAGTCGGATCGCCGCCTGCCCGGACATCACAGGGAACCTATCGACCACGGCACCTCCCGTGACCGGACCGTCAGGAGATGCTGACCGCGACGTGGTGACGGTCGGCGGGCGACTGACCGCTCCAGCGGCCACCGTGGGTCCAGTCCGGTTGCTTGGACCGGTGCTCGGTGTCGATCTGGGCCCGACCCTCGTCGTCGAACCCGGTGATCGGCGCGATGAGGACCGGATCACTGGTGATGGCGGCCGTCGCCTGTTCGGGTGACTGATAGGAGCAACGGTCGAGAATGCTGGCCACGACCCGTTCGTGCTGGCGGGCGAGGTCACAGCGGGCACCCTCGGGCACCCGAGCCAGGACGGGTCGGATGGCGTCGACCTCGGTCGCGGTCGCGTGCCCCTGGCGGACCTCGTCGAGCATGTCGGCGACGTCGAGGCCGTCCTGTTTGCACGGCGTGCACTGTCCACACGACTCGATCGCCAGGAACCGGGAGACGCCCTGGGCGACGGCGATCGGGTCGGTCGCGGTCGAGAAGACCAGGAACCCGCCGGTGCCGAGACCAGAGCCGCGGTCGGCCATGGCTTCGTAGGTCGTGGGGGTGTCGAGTTCGTCGGCGGTGAGCACACCGTTGGCGATGCCCGACAGCACGAAGGCGATCGTGCCGTCGACGACGTCGCCGCCGAGTTCGGCGATGATGTCGCGCACCGGCGTGCCCAACGGGAACTCGCCGACGCCGGATCGCTGCGTGTCGCCGGAAACGGTGAAGACCGTGGTGCCGGGCGACTCGTCGGTCCCGAGCATTCGGAACCAGCGATCCCCGTTCTGCACGATCCCCGGCACGTGGGCGAGTGTCTCGACGTTGTTGACGAGCGTCGGCGGGGCGTCGCCGCCTTCCGGGCCGGCGAGGTGGACCCGTCCTGCTCCGGACTGGCCAGCGCCGTCGTCCACCACCTCGGTCGCGCCGTGTCGGTACGGCGGGGCGATGCGCGGGAAGGGCGGCCGGCCGGCGGTGACCTCGAGCAGCGCCGTCTCCTCCCCGAGCAGGTAGTGCGGGGGCCCGGTGATGATCTCGATGTCGACACCGGCGAGCGTGTCGCTCTCGCGCAACTCGTCACGAGCGCCCCGCAGCCGGGTGGTCTCCTCCACGAACTGCGCCTTGGTGGTGACCACGATCGACCGGGCACCGACTGCGTGCGCGGCGATCAGCGCACCTTCGAGCACGCGGTAGGGGTTGGACCGGAGGATGGCGCGGTCGCCGAAGGTCCCGGGCTCGCCCTCCGCTGCATTCACCACGACCGTCGGAGCGATCGGACTGCTCGTGCTGTTGTCTGCGACGGTGCGCCACTTGACGCCGGTGGGGAAGCCGGCGCCGCCGCGACCGCGTAATCCGGCGTCACGGACGATGTCGATCACGACAGAGGGGTCCGTGGCCCGTGCCGTGTGCAGCGCGCGCAGGCCTCCGCTGGAGGCGTACTCGGCCAGGGTGAGGACGGGGGTGCGGTCCAGGACGCGTCGGTTGGACATGTGCGGGTCCGTACCCGACGACGCCGAGGTGCATGCGGGCGGCGTTCAGCGCCCGTGGAGCACCTCGGGGACCTGGACGATCGACTCGAGCGTCGCGAAGCGCGGATCCGCATCAGCCCCGGCGACGGCCTCGTGCGCCCACAGGAACTCGTACGGCACGTGCATGGCCGTCGCTCCCAGCTCGAGCAGGGGGAGCACGTCGGACCGGACGCTGTTGCCGACCATGCAGAACCGCTCGGGATCGACGCCGTGGCGTTCGAGCACACTGCGGTAGGTCGCGGGGTCCTTCTCCGAGACGATCTCGACCCCGTCGAAGCGGTCGGCGATGCCCGACGCCGCCACCTTCGACTCCTGGTGCCAGAGGTCGCCCTTGGTGATGACGACCAGGCGGTAGCCGTCGCCGCGGAGTCGGTCGATGGTCTCCTCGACCCCGGGCAGCAACTCGACCGGGTGGTCGAGCATCTCCTTGCCGAAGGAGAGGATGGTGGCGATGGCGTCTGCCGGGATGGTGCCTTCGGTGATCTCGATGGCGGTCTCGATCAGCGAGAGGGTGAAGCCCTTCGCCCCGTAGCCGAAGAGTCGCAGGTTGCGCGTCTCGGTCTCGAGCATCCGTGACTCGAGGTCGTCGAACGACACGTCGACGTGGGCCGACAACAGTTCGTGGTACCGCTGATGCGCCTCGTGGAACCGGTTCTCCGAATGCCACAGGGTGTCGTCGGCATCGAGGCCGACCGTGTCGGTCCGCGAGTAGTCGGGGCGCGCAGGGTTCACCCGAACATGGTGCCTGTTCCCGTCGACAACGGGAGATCGAGAATCGACAACAGTCCCGGCTCGGCCGCCCGGACGTGGGGGATGGCGTTGAGCACCCGTCCGACCGTGGACACCAGGTTGCCGGTGTTGTGGTCACCGTCCTCGCCGTGGGCGGCGACGTCGACGGTCATCGACGGGTTGCCCTCGATCACCACGCGGTAACAACCGGACCCGACGGGTTGAGGCCACTCGGGCATCTGCTCGTCGGCCAGACGGGTGACGTGTTCGAGGACGATCCTGGGCGCCCCGTCGACCATTCCTCGCACCTCGAACCGCAGCGCTCCGGCCGTGCCCTGAGCCACCGTGCCGGCATCGACCTCGATGTCGCGATCGGCCGGTACCCGCTCGTACCACTCCTCGATGTCGTCGAGTTCGACGCCGAGACCTGCGGCCACCACCCGCACGACGGGCCCCCAGGCGTGGGTGAGGATCCCGGGCAGGAGGAGGAGCGGGGTCTCGTCGAGCGGCTTGCCGAATCCCATGGTGTCGAAGAGCACGGTCGCCGCGTCGTACGTGGCGTAGTTGACGACCTCCATCATGCGGATGCTGTCGATGCGTTCACACGTACCGGCCAGCATCAGCGGCAGGAGGTCGTTGGCCCAGCCGGGGTCGACGCCGTTGGTGAACATCGACGTGTTGCCGGCTCTGCAGGCGGCATCGAGCATGGCGACCATGCCCTGGTCGGCGGCGGGTGGGTAGAGGAGGGGCACGATCGACGTGGACACGACGTCGAGTCCGGCCTCGAGGCATCGAGCCATGTCCGCGGCTGCCTCGCCTGGACGGATGTCGGCGCTCGCGAAGTAGGCGCAGACCTCGGGCCGCTCGTCTGCGGGCAGGTCGAGGAGTGGGCCGATGTCGTCGGTGCACACGACGCCGACCGGGTCGAGGCCGATCAGTTCGCCGGCGTCGACGCCGACCTTCGCCGGGGACGAGACCACCACCCCCGTCAACGCGAAGTCGGGGCGGGCGATGACGGTGTGGAGACCGAGGCGACCGACGTTGCCGGTTCCCCACACCACGATGCGTGTGGCCATGGACATCAGCTTGGCACGATCTGACGTCACGTCAGATGGAGCGTGCGGTCAGGACTTCTTCTTGCGAGCCCCGGGCCGGAGGAAGACGAACGCCGGGATCGCGATCGCGACCGCCCAGACGAGCCAGATGCCGATACCGCCGCCAGGCGATGACTCGACGGTGAACTGGAACGACCCCGTGCTCTGGCCGTCGCCGTCGTCGGCCAGGACACTCCACTCGACCGTGTGGACGCCCTCCGCCAACGGTTCGACGGGCACGGTCACGACCGAGTCCCGGCGGGAGACCTCCGCGTCGCCGACGACGAGGTCCTCGCCGTCGGGGCCGTGGACGTGGATGGACACCGGGCCATCGGGGTCGAAGGCGATGAAGGTCATCGACAGCTCGTCCGTGCCCGTGGGGGCGACGCCGTCACGCGCCGGATCCGACTCGCGTATCTCGGCGTGGGCTCCCGCCGGGCTGGCCGGGACGAGTACGGAGGCGAGGACGACGAGCACGAGGACGACGCGGCGCATGCGACGAGTCTGGCAGTACGTTCACCGGCCATGGACTTCCGGCTTCCCGACCACCTGACGACGCTCCTCGGCGAACTCGACACGTTCATCGACGACGTCATCGCTCCGCTCCAGGCGACCGACGACAACGAGCGCTTCTTCGACCACCGGCGCGAAGACGCACGCACCGACTGGGAGCGCGATGGCCTCCCGAACGAGGAGTGGGAGGCGCTGCTGGGTCGGATGCGTCGTCTCGCCGACGACGCGGGGTTCCTGCGCTACCACCTGCCCGAGCGCTTCGGTGGACGGGGTGGATCCAACCTCGACATGGCCGTCATCCGCGAGCACCTGGCAGCGAAGGGTCTCGGCCTGTTCAACGACCTCCAGAACGAGTCGTCGATCGTGGGCAACTTCCCGACGGTGCTGATGATGGAGAAGTACGGCTCCGCGGCCCAGCAGGAACAGTGGATCCCCAAGATGCTCGCCGGCGAGGCCCGCATCGGCTTCGGTCTGACCGAACCCAACCACGGTTCCGACGCCACCTGGATGGAGACCACCGCTGTGCGCGACGGCGACGAGTGGGTCATCAACGGCGAGAAGATGTGGAACACCGGCGTCCACGTCGCCACCCACGACTACGTGTTCGCCCGGACCAGCGGCGACGACGGCTCGTCGCAGGGCATCTCGTGCTTCATCGTCCCCATGGACACCCCGGGCGTGAAGATCGAGGAGTACTACTGGACGTTCAACATGCCCACCGACCATGCACGCGTGTCGTTCACCGACGTCCGCGTGTCGGGTGGCGACCTGCTCGGGCCGCTCGACAACGGTCTCCAGGTGGCGCAGCTGTTCGTGCACGAGAACCGCATCCGCCAGGCCGCCTCGTCGCTGGGCGCGGCCCAGTACTGCATCGACACCGCCGCGGACTACGCCAAGAACCGACGGGTGTTCGGCAAGTCGCTGGCGTCGAACCAGGCGATCCAGTTCCCCCTCGCCGAACTGCACACCGAGGCGGCGATGCTGCGGGCGCTGATCCGTCAGACGGCGTGGGAGATGGATCATGTCGACCACGGGATGGAGCTGTCCGAGAAGGTTGCCATGTGCAACTACCGCGGCAACCGGTTGTGCTGCGACGCCGCCGACCGGGCCATGCAGACCTGCGGGGGGATGGGCTACTCGCGCCACATGCAGTTCGAGCACATCTACCGGCACCACCGCCGGTACCGGATCACCGAGGGCGCCGAGGAGATCCAGATCCGCCGGGTCGCCGGCCATCTCTTCGGCTTCACCGGCGCCGGCCAGGG
>JBFIHN010000051.1:0-12773 GCA_041601775.1 Acidimicrobiales bacterium | reverse complement strand
GTGATCGAGGCCGAGGTCCAGGGGCTCTCCGACGAGACCCTCGACGTGGTGCTCGCCATCGACGTCTCGGGTTCCATGGCCGGTGAACCGCTCGCCCAGGCCAAGGTCGCATCGCTCCAGCTCATCGACGAACTCCCGGACATCGCCCGGGTGGCCATCGTGAGCTTCGGCAACACGGCCGAGTTGGTCTCCGGGTTCACGACCAACCGCGACTCGAGCCGAGACGCGGTGAACGCCTTGTCGACGGCAGGGGAGACGGCGCTCTACGACGCGGTGGTCCTCGCCGCCCAACAGGTCGCCGCGTCGGATGCCGCGCGGTCCTCGACGATCGTGCTCAGCGATGGTGGCGACTCGATCTCCAGCACCGACCTCGACGGTGCCGCGGACGCGCTGTCGGACACCGAGACCGACTTCTTCGCCGTCTCCCTCCAGTCGGGAGAGAGCGACGAGATCGCGCTCTCCACCCTGGCGGAGGCTGCCGGCGGCGCACTCGTCGCGGCGACCGACCCGGGGGCGCTCTCCGCGGCCTACGTCGACCTCGGCCAGCGCATCGCCAACCAGTACGACATCGTGTTCGAATCGGTCACCGATGCACCGACGGCCACGTTCACCGTGGCCGTCGGGGACGCCGAGGCGTCGATCGAGGTCGCCCTCCCGGATCGGGTGGGCGGGACGACCCCGACGTCCGCTGCGGCGACTCGGAACGTCACGCCGCTCACCGGTCGCGGCACGGCGGGTGCACTCGAAGGGGACTGGGCGCTCTGGGTCGGCGCACTGTTGGTGGCGGTCGCGCTCGGGATCACGGCGTACGTCGTCCTTCCCGGGGTCGACGACACGCCCCGACGTCGATCGCTCGGAAGTGACCGGGTGCCGGTCGACGACGGCACGTCCGCCGGTCAGCGACTCGTGGGGTCGGTGCGCGACTCTGCGACGCGGATCACCTCTCGTGCCGTCGAACGCTCCGAGCAGGGCTCCACGATCGACGCAGCCCTCGACCGGGCCGGCCTGGTGATGCGCGCCGGGGAGTTCGTGGCGGCGATCATCGCCATCGCCATCATCGCCGGCTTCCTCCTGTTCCTGCTCATGGGCATCGTCGGTCTCGCCCTCGGCGTGCTCGTCCCCATCCTCGGGGCCCCGGCGGCGCTGCAGTACCTGGCGAAGCGACGCAACAAGAAGTTCGCCGATCAACTGAGCGACACGCTGCTGCTGATCGCCGGATCGCTGCGATCCGGATTCGGCATCGGGCAGGCGATGGACAGCGTCGCCGAGGAGATGGAGGACCCGATGGGGGCCGAGTTCGGGCGCGCGGTGCTCGAGACCCGCCTCGGCCGCGACATGGAGGACGCCCTCGACGGGATCGCCCGCCGCGTCCAGAACGAAGACTTCGAATGGGTCGTCGACGCCATGCGCATCCACCGTCAGGTCGGTGGTGACCTCGCCCAGATCCTGGACAAGGTCTCCGAGACCATCCGGGCCAGGAACCGTCTGCGTCGTCAGATCGACGCGCTCACCGCGGAGGGCAGGCTCTCGGGTCTGGTGCTCGGCTGTCTGCCGATCGGCATGGCCGTGATCCTCTACACGACCAACCCGGACTACCTCGAGCCGCTGTTCGACAGCACTGCCGGATTCGTCATGGTCGGCGTCGCCGTGACGCTCCTGATCGCCGGCGTGACCTGGCTCCGCAAGCTCATCGACGTGGAGTTGTAGGAGGCGCCATGAACACCGCACTCGTGACCTTCGGCGCAGCGCTGGTCTCGTTCTCGCTCGTCGTCTTGTTCTGGGCGCTGTCGGGGGAGCGGTCGATCGACACCGTGCAGGCCAACCTGGCTCGCGGCGGCAATGTGGGTGACAGCCGCCAGATCGCCCTGAGCGCATCGGCCCGAGACCGGATCTTCGACCCGTTCTTCGCCGCCATCGCCCGAGCGGCCCGCAAGTACAGCGGTTCGGCCGCCGCAGCCGCGACCCAGCGCAAGATCGACCTCGGCGGCCTCTACGACAAGGGCTGGACCATCGAGCGGATGCTCGTCGTGCGGGTCCTGTCGCTCCTGCTCGGCGCGCTCACCGCGTTCTGGATCCTGTCGAGTGCCGGGTTGGAGCGGAACACCGTGCTGCTGGCCATCTTGGTGTTCGGCGTGGGCTGGGCTGCGCCGATGGCGTTCCTCGACCGCAAGGTGGCGGAGCGTCAGGCGTTGATCGAGAAGCAACTCCCCGACATCATCGATCAGCTGTCGGTCAGCGTCGAGGCGGGCTTGGGGTTCGATGCCGCGATGGCCCGCTCCGCCGAAGGGCGTTCCGGTCCCCTCGCCGACGAGCTCACCCGGGTCCTCCAAGACCTCCAGGTGGGCGTGCCCCGACAAGAGGCGCTCGACCGTATGGTCGAGCGCACCGACGTGGCCGACCTGCGCCAGTTCGTCGTGGCGGTTCGTCAGTCGACCAAGCACGGCCTGCCCATCGCCCGGATCCTCAACGTGCAGTCGCAGGAACTCCGGGAGAAGCGGCGGGCCAGGGTCGAGGAGCAGGCAGCGTCGTTGCCGGTGAAGATCGTGTTCCCCCTGGTCTTCTGCATCCTGCCGTCGCTCTTCGTCGTCATCCTGGGACCGGCGGCGCTCAACATCCGCACCACCTTCTGACACGGTTTCGGCCGCGACCAGTGCGGTCGTAGCCTCCCGTTGTGCAGATCGTCCGCGACACCCAGGCGCGACCCGATGTCGGCGACGGCAGCGCGGTCACCATCGGGGCATACGACGGACTGCACCTCGGTCATCGGGCGGTCATCGACCGTGTCCGTGCCGTCGCCGCAGAACGCGAGATCTCGTCGGCCGTCGTCACCTTCGACCGCCACCCGGCATCGGTCGTTCGGCCCGCTTCCGCGCCCAAACTGCTGTGCGATCTCGACCAGAAACTCGAGTTGCTCGAATCGACCGGTGTCGACATCGTCGTCGTCGTGACCTTCGACGAGGTCCGAGCCGCGGAGACCGCCGAGGAGTTCGTGCAGGAGGTGTTGGTCGACTGCCTCCAGGCCCGGTCGATCATCGTGGGTGAGGACTTCCACTTCGGCAAGGAACGTGGCGGCAACGTCGACCTCCTCGAACGGTTGGGCCCCGGACTCGGCTTCGACGTGCTCGGGATGGATCTCGTCGGCGCCGACGGTCGGCCGGCGGCCAGCGGTGACCGTGTGTCGTCGACGGCCATCCGTCGTGCCCTGGCCGAGGGCGACCTCGACACGGCGTCGTCGATGCTGGGCCGCGACCACGAGGTCCGCGGCGTGGTCGCGCACGGCGATGCGCGGGGCCGCGAGCTCGGCTTCCCCACGGCCAACGTCTCGGTCCCCGGGAGCATCCTGCTCCCGGCCGACGGCATCTACGCCGGGTGGCTCCAGCGATCGGGCACCCCGGAATCGCCGGGCGAGGTCCTGCCGACCGCCATCTCGCTCGGCCGCCGGCCGACCTTCTACGAGACCGCCGACGTCAGCCTGCTCGAGGCCCACGTGCTCGACTTCTCCGGTGATCTCTACGACGAAGCCGTCGCCGTCCGGTTCGTCGAACGCATCCGCGGCGAGGCCAAGTTCGACTCGGTCGAGGCGTTGATCGACCAGATCGGCCGCGACTGCGACGATGTCCGGGATGTCCTGGGTCGCGGGGATCAATCGACTGCTTGACCGGCGCTGGAGTCCGGAATGCAGAGCGATCCCTGGCATACTCGGTCCATGGGACGACCGGGACGAGTCGAGTGACGGAGGCGGTGCGAGCGCCCAGCGACCTCCCCGACGACGCCGTGGTGATCCCGATCCGACGGGACGACATCCCGTCGGTGACCGAGGCCCGGGAACGCGCCACCGCCACCCTGCTCCGCCTGCTGCCCGAGACCGAGACCCCGGTCGTCGGCCCCGAATCCGACGGTGAGGTCGCCAGCGGCGAGGTCGCCGCCCCCCGGCTCGCTCGGCACGTCTTCACGTTGTCCGACGGCCATCAGGTGGGCGTCGCCGTGTCCGGCGTGGGCGTGCCGCTCGTGCTCGTCCACGGCTTCACCGCCGAGGGGTTCCTCTACGCCCAGACGTTGTCGCGCCTGGTGTCGATGGGGTTCAAGGTCATCGCCATCGACACCGCCAACCACGGCAGCACGCAGGGACTGCCGTCCGGTGGCGCCAACTTCTCCGAGTACGCCGACCTCCTCGGCCGGGTGCTCGACGAACTCGGCATCCGGCGAGCGTTCTTCGCCGGGCACTCGATGGGCGGCCGCGTCGTCACCCAGCTGTGCGCCAACCAGCCCGAACGGGCGCTCGGGGTCATCCTCATCGATGCCATCGTGGGCGATTCGTGGGATCGGCTGGTGAACCTGGGCCGTGTCTTCCCGCCGGCCATGGCGGGAGTGGTCATCCTCCTCGCACTCGACGCCATGAGCACCCCGCCGGTGCTCAAGAACCCCGAGCAGGCAGCCAAGCTCGGCCGGCTCTTCCTGCCCACCCTCGTGGGTCACGTCACCCGACCGTGGCGCCTGTTCGGTCCGGCCGTGTCGATCCTCCGCAGTCGCGGCAGCCGGTGGATGCTCCAGCGCCTCGCGCAGGAGCAGGTCCCCGTCGTCGCCATCCACGGAACACGCGACTTCGCGGTCCCGTTCCAGACGGCGAAGGACGCCGCCCGGCGGGCCAAGGGCGAGTTCGTCATCGTCGACGGGGCCAACCACTGCTGGCCGCTCCGCGACCCCGAGACGCTGCCGGCGATCGTGGGCGACCTGCTCCATGGCCCGCTCGGCGAGGCGTACCGCCAGTCGGTCCGCGACCTCGGACTCGACCCCGACGTCGCGACGCTGCAGCAGGTCGACGACGCGTTCTTCGTGCCCCATGCGCCCATCCGCAAGATGACGCCGCCCCTCGAGTTCGCCAAGGTCGGCACCCGCCGCCGCAAGCCGGCGTACCGCTACAGCATCAAACCCGCGCGCGAATCCTGACCGCAGCCGGAGGGATTCGCCCGGAGCTCCCGATCCCGGGGTAGAGTGGCCGTTGGTTTCGTGCCGACCCCGCGTTCGTGGGGCGAACGGAGCCGCCGCTTCCCCCTCTCGTACTCACACGGTTGGGGCAGCCGGGTCCGATACCCACCAAACACCAGAGGTTCTTCACGTATGTCCGAAAAGATCGATGCCAACAAGGCGAACGTCATCGCCGAGCATCGCACCCACGACACCGACACGGGTTCGTCCGAGGTCCAGATCGCACTCCTCACCGAGCGCATCACCCACCTCAACGAGCACCTGTCGACCCACAAGAAGGACCACCACACCCGTCGCGGCCTGCTCAAGCTGGTCGGTCGTCGTCGGCGGCTCCTCGACTACGTTCGCAAGAACGATGTCGAGCGCTACCGCACGATCATCGCCACACACGGCCTGCGTCGCTGACGAATCCCGAGGAACGGACGGCCGGACGGCCGTCCGTTGCTCATCCAAGGCAAGTAGCACAGCAAGCGACAAACCAACCATCGGCAGCAGCCTCAGGTCAGCTGCCAGTCGCCCACCTCCGGAGCATGTGTTTCGGGAGTCGCCGACTGGGAACTGGCCCTGCTGCCTCGTACCGGACATCCAGTCACACGAAAAGCCCAGAGGGGGCGTGGCTGGCGCCGGGCCATACACAGGAGCAATTTCCCGAACATGACAACCGAACCGACCCGGGTCTCCGCGCCCATCCCTGGTGCCGACAAGGAACTGGTCTTCGAGACCGGCAAGTTGGCCCAGCAGAGCCAGGGCGCCGTCCTGGCCTCCATCGGGGGCACCAAGACCCTCGTCACCGCCAACGGCGCCAAGTCGGCCCGTGAAGGCATGGACTTCTTCCCCCTGACGATCGACGTCGAAGAGCGCATGTACGCCGCGGGTCGCATCCCCGGCTCGTTCTTCCGCCGTGAAGGTCGGCCCACCGACCTGGCCATCCTCACCTGCCGCCTCACCGACCGGCCGTTGCGGCCGAGTTTCCCCGCGGGCTACCGCCACGAGACCCAGGTCGTCTCCACGATCATGGGTGCCGACGGCAAGAACCCCTACGACGTCCTCACCATCAACGGTGCGTCTGCTGCGCTCATGCTCAGCGGCCTGCCCTTCGAAGGTCCCATCGGCGCCGTCCGCATGGCCTTCGACACCGACGGCGAGTGGGTCCCGCACCCCGAGCACGAAGAGATCGAGGAATCGACCTTCGACCTCGTGGTCGCCGGTCGTGAGAACGAAGCCGGCGAGATCGCCATCATGATGGTCGAGGCCAACGGCACCGAGAAGGCGTGGGAGCACTACCAGAACGGCGCTCCCTTCGTCACCGAGGAAGCCATCGCCCAGGGCCTCGAAGAGTCGAAGGCGTCGATCAAGACGTCGATCGACCTCCAGCGTGAGCTCGTCGCCGCCTACGGCGCCCGCCCGCCGCTCGAGTGGACCGCCAGCGTCGACTACGAGGACGACGTCCTCGCCAAGGTCACCGAGGTCGCCAGCGACCGTCTCCGCGACGTCGGCGCCATCGCCGTGAAGGCCGAGCGCGAGGCGGCAGAGCGTGAGCTCAAGGCTGCCGTCCGCGACGAACTGGCCGACGAGTTCCCCGGCCGTGACAAGGAGATCGGCGGCGCCATCAAGACCGTCTTCAAGAAGGTCATCCGCGAGCGCGTCGTCAACGAGGGCATCCGCATCGACGGTCGTGGGCCGGCGGATCTCCGCCCGGTCACCGCCGAGGTCGGCATCCTCGACACCGCCCACGGCTCGGGCCTCTTCCAGCGTGGCGAGACCCAGGTCCTCAACGTCTTGACGCTCGGCATGCCGAAGATGGACCAGCTGCTCGACAACCTCGGGCCGCAGGAACGCAAGCGGTACATGCACCACTACAACATGCCGCCGCACGCCAACGGCGAGACCGGCCGCGTGGGAAGCCCCAAGCGTCGCGAGGTCGGGCACGGCCTCCTCGCCGAGCGCGCCCTGCTGCCCGTCATCCCCAACATGGAGGAGTGGCCCTACACCTTCCGTCTGGTGTCGGAGGTCCTCGCCTCGAACGGTTCGACCTCGATGGCGTCGGTCTGTGCGTCGTCCCTGTCGCTCATGGACGGCGGTGTGCCCATCAAGGCACCGGTCGCCGGTATCGCCATGGGCCTCATCTACGAGGACGGCAAGTACACCACCCTCACCGACATCCTCGGTGCCGAAGACGCCTTCGGCGACATGGACTTCAAGGTCGCCGGCACGAGCGACTTCGTGACCGCGCTGCAGCTCGACACCAAGATCGAAGGCCTCCCCGCCGACGTCCTGGCCGCCGCGCTCCAGCAGGCCAAGGATGCCCGCACCACGATCCTCGGCGTCATGAACGAGTGCATCCCCGCACCACGTGACGACGTCCAGGGCACGGCCCCGAAGATCATCAGCTTCGAGATCCCGATCGACAAGATCGGCGAGGTCATCGGCCCCAAGGGCAAGATGATCAACACGATCCAGGGCGAGACCGGCGCCGACATCGGCGTCGACGACGACGGCGCAGTCGGCACCGTCACCATCGGTGGCACCGACAAGGACGCCGTCGAAGAGGCACGTCGCCAGATCGAGCTGATCGTGAACCCGCCGGCCGCCGATGTCGGCGAGGTCTACATGGGCCGCGTCGTGAACATCACCAAGTTCGGTGCGTTCGTCAACATCCTCCCGGGTCGCGACGGTCTCCTCCACATCTCGAAGATCGGTGGCAAGCGCCGCATCGACAAGGTCGAGGACGAACTGGAGCTCGGCCAAGAGGTCGAGGTCCGGGTCGACGACATCGATCCCAACGGCAAGGTCAGCCTCTCCATGGCGTCCGAGCCCGCCGACGACGGCGACGCCGACTCCGGGAACTCCGGCGGCGGCGGTCGTGAACGTGGCGGCCGTGGCGGCCGCGACGGTGGCGGTCGTGACCGCAAGCCCCGCGCCGAGAAGTCGTCCGACGACGGCGACAAGGCCGACAAGGCCGACAAGGGCAGCGACACCGAGTTCGTCTCCTTCGAAGACGCCTTCGACGAAGAGCTGAAGGACGAGTTCGGGGACCTCGGTCCCGAGAACAAGCCCACCGGTGGCGGTGGTGGTGGGGGCCGCGGACGCGGCCGCCGTCGCTGATCCACACCAGCAACCCGTAGCGACCCCCGCATCCGGCACCGCCGGTGCGGGGGTCGTGTCGTTCCCGGAGGAGTCCACGTCCATGACGAGCCCCAGCCCCCAGATCACGACGCTCGACAACGGCATCCGTGTCGTCACCGACCCCATGCCCGAGGCGCGGTCCGTCACGACGGGGGTGTGGGTCGGGGTGGGCGGCCGCGACGAGGCGCCCAGCATCGCCGGCGTCAGCCACTTCCTCGAGCACCTGTTCTTCAAGGGCACCGAGCGACGGTCGGCCCGTCAGATCGCCGAGACGGTCGACGCCGTCGGTGGCGACCTCAACGCCTTCACGTCCCGAGAGCACACCGCGTTCCACACCCGCCTCCCGGCGAGCGAGTGGCGCCTCGGCGTCGAGTTGCTCGGCGACATCCTCTCGGCCCCTGCGCTCCGTCAAGCCGACATCGACGCCGAGCGCGAGGTGATCCTCGAGGAGTTGTGGGCGGCGATGGACACGCCCGAGGACCTCGTGCACATGCTCGCGAGCGACGGCGTGTTCCCCGCGCACCCACTCGGACGTGAGGTCCTCGGCGATGCCGACACCGTGCGGGCGATGCATCGCGACGACATCGCGGCGTTCTTCGAGCGTCACTACCGACCGGCCAACCTCGTCGTTGCCGCCGCTGGCCGTGTCAGCCACGACGAGTTCTGCGACGCGGTCGCCACCCACCTCGACCTCGCCGCCGGCGGCGCCACGCCCGAGCGCGAGGTCCCGGGCGACGACGTCGTGCCGCTCCACACCCACGAGCGTCCTGGTGAGCAGGTCCACCTGGTGCTCGGTTGGCGTGGCCTCCCGTCCGGACACGACGACCGATACGCGTTGGCGGTCGCCAACCAGATCCTCGGTGGAGGATCGTCGTCGCGCCTGTTCCAGACCATCCGAGAGGACCGGGGTCTGGCCTACACCGTGTACTCGTGGATCGAGGCCCACTCCGACGCCGGGATGCTCGGCACCTACGTCGGGACGTCGCCTGGTCGTTCTGCCGAGGTGCTGGAGACCCTCGAAGCCGAACTCGCAGCGATCGCCGCAGGCGGCGCGACCGACGACGAGTTCCGCGTGGCCGTCGGCTACCTCGCCGGCGCCACGGAGCTCGGCCTCGAGGACTCCGGCAGTCGCATGGGCCGGATCGGCCGCATGCTGTTGTCGACCGGGACCGTGGTCGACCTCGACGACCAACTCGCCCGCCTCCGCGCGGTGACGATCGACGAGGTCGACGCCTTGTTGGCCCGGCTCCTGGCCACGCCGCGCACCGTGGCCGCGGTCGGCCCGGTCGACGCAGGGGCACTCGCCTCCGTCGTCTGACGGCAGCGCGCCGGCGCACGCTCAGCGCATGCGGCGTGCGTGCGTCAACGGACGTCGCGGATCGCGATGCCCCGCTGGGCGCACCCGAGGGCGCGTGCGGCAGGTGGGCCGACGCGCCCGGGTCGCGGGACGGATGCGGCAGCGTTTGCGTGCGAAGTCCACGATCACTCCAATCCGTCGTCGACGAGGCCGGATGGTTTCGACGGTATCGGAGGTCGGGGCCGCCAGCGGGCTCCTCCCGGTGCGTTTCGTGCCGCCGTCTCCTACTCTTCCGGAGGTGACCATTCGAGTAGGAGTCTTCGGCGCCGGTGGGCGCATGGGTAGCACGGTGTGTGCTGCTGTCGCCTCGGATCGTGCGACCGAGTTGGTCGCGGCGGTCGATCCGTATCACGAGGGGATCGACCTCCATCTGGTCGCCCGCGGGGCGCCGATGCCGGATCTCACCGTCGCCGGCGGTGTCGAGGCGTTCGAACGGGCGGACGTCGACGTGGTGGTCGACTTCACCCGGCTCGACGCCGCACGCGAGAACCTCGCCTGGGCGGCCGCACACGGGGTGCACGCCGTCGTCGGCACGACGGGGTTCGACGACGCGGACCACGACCGGTTCCGCACGACGTTCACCGACTCCAACTGCCTCATCGCACCCAACTTCGCGATCGGCGCCGTCTTGATGATGCGCTTCGCCGAGATGGCCGCACCCTTCTTCGAGACCGCCGAGGTCATCGAGTACCACCACGATGCCAAGGTCGACGCGCCCTCGGGAACGGCGATGCTCACCGTCGAGCGCCTCGCTGCGGCATCGGACGAGTGGGCCGACGACCCCACCGAGGCCGAGGTGGTCGAGCACGCGCGTGGAGGGAAGGGCCCAGCGGGCATCCCCGTCCACTCGGTCCGGATGCGGGGAATGATCGCCCACCAAGAGGTCATCCTCGGGACCACCGGTCAGACGCTCACCGTCCGACACGACTCCTACGACCGGGCGTCGTTCATGCCCGGCGTCCTGGTCGGCATCAAGAAGGTGGCGGACCTGCCCGGGCTGACGGTCGGCCTCGACGAGGCCCTCGGTCTGTGACCCAGCGCTGGCTCTCGACTGACCTGCACCAGGCGTGGTTGGTCGTTGTCTCGGCGATCGCCATCTTCGTCTCGGTCGTCGTCGTCGTCCGCGTGGTCGGCTTGCGAGCGTTCTCGAAGATGTCGAGCTTCGACTTCGCGGTGACGGTCGCGACCGGCTCGGTGATGGCCTCGGTGGCGGCGTCATCGACGTCGCTGGCCAACGGCGTCCTCGCGCTCGTGGTGCTCTACGCCTGTCAGTGGATCGTGTCCCAACTCCGCCGTCGGACGGCATCGGCAGCCACCCTCGTCGACAACCAACCGGTCGTGCTGATGCTCGAGGGCGAGTTCATCGCCCCCAACCTCACGGCGTCGCGCGTGACCGAGGCCGACGTCTACGCGAAGCTGCGCGAGGCCAACGTCCGGCGAATGGCCGATGTCCGCGCGGTGGTCCTCGAGACGACGGGCGAGGTGAGCGTCCTCCACGGCGACGGCCCGGTCGACCACGCCATCCTCGCCGACGTCCGTGGCTTCGATCCCACGCGGACCGCGGCCGTGAGCGCTCGTCAGTCGGACGACTCCGGCGCCTGACCGGCGATCGGTGGTGGCACCGGCGCCGCCACCGGGGGAACGACGTCGACCCCGTTCATCGCCGCCCAGTCGATGCCGAACTGGATGCGTTCCGCCGGTCCCGGGTGCGAGGCGTTCCAGCGCTCCCACAGACTGGGTTCGAGGTCGGACTTGTTGCGTTCGACGAAGCGCGGCCACATGGACACGAAGCTGGTCGGGTCGCCGAGCAGTTCGAGTGCCTCGAGGTCGGCCTCGCGTTCGTTGCGACGGGAGACCCATCCCGACACGAGGCCCAGCGCCAGGGAGGGCACGCCGAAGGCGAGCAGGAAGAGGGGCGCCGCGCCGGGTTCTCCGAGGTCGTCGACCCCGGCCCAGCCGAGCACGGTCGCGCTCCCGCCCACGTACTGCACGAACGCCAGCGACACCAGCATCTGGAAGCCGGCGAGCGGAAAGGTCTTGGGGATGTGGTTGAGCCGGTAGTGGCCGATCTCGTGGGCCACGACCTGGGCGATCTGTTCGAGCGGGAAGTCCACCAGGGTGTCGAACACCACGACCCGCTTCGTGGGCCCGAAGCCGGCGACGAACGCGTTGCCCCGACGAGACCGCTTCGACCCGTCCATGGTGTAGACGCCCTCGATCGGCGTCTCGGCCAGGACGGCGATCTCCTCGATCCTGGTGCGCAGCTCGCCTGCGGGCATCGGGGTGAACTTGTTGAACCTGGGCATGATGAGGACCGGGTACACGAAGTTCAAGACGAGCGAGATGGCGAAGAAGATCAGCCCGCCGACGAGCCACCAGGTGTCGATGGTGCGCACGGCCGCGTAGACGGGCACGAGCAATGCGCCCACGAGGACCACGCCGAGCACGGCCTCCTTGACCTGGTCGCCGGCCCACAGTGCAGGGGTCTGGTTGGAGAGCCCGTGTCGCTTGTCGTGGACCATCGTCGCCCACCAGTCGAACGGGAGTTGGATCACCTGGGTGAGGAGACCGAACACGCCGGCGACGACCAGGATCCGGACCGGCCACGGCGCCCCGGACACCGAGTCGTCGAGGGTCGGGCCGAGGTCGAGACCGAACAGGAGGACGAGGTCGACGACCGTCCCGAGCACCCGGCCGGCCAGCCGGACCCGCTTGACCGGCCGTGCGTAGGCCCGGAGCTCGGCCAGCTGTGTCTCGTCGAAGAAGTCCTCGGTGCGGGCCGGTGTCCGGGCGCCGAGTGGCGGGTGCGCGGACGAACGGCGGATGGTGCCGGTGGAGGTGCTCATCGGTCGGACTCCCGGTGGGCGCGGAACGCATCGGCCTGGTCCCGCGGTTTGACGACGATCTGGTCGATGTTGACGTGGCTGGGAAGGGCGGCGGCCCAGCGGATGCACTCGGCGACGTCGTCGGCCGTGAGCGGGGTGAGACCGGCGTAGACGGCGTCGGCCCGCTGCTGGTCGCCGTCGAGGCGTACGAGGCTGAACTCGGTCTCGACCATGCCCGGCAGCACCTCGGTCACCCGGACCGGGCGACCCAGCAGTTCGTGGCGAAGCGACTCGGTCACGCCGTGGGCCCCGAACTTCGCCGCGTTGTAGCCGGAGCCGCCGGGGTAGCCCTGGAGTGCGGCGATCGAGGTCACGTTGACGACGTGGCCGTCGCCGGAGTCGAGGAGGCGGGGGAGCAGTGCACGGGTCATGCGCATCAGCCCGAGGACGTTGGTCTCGAACATGGTCTGCCACTTGGC
>JBFIHN010000050.1:0-12867 GCA_041601775.1 Acidimicrobiales bacterium | reverse complement strand
GACCTGTCAACCATGGGTAATCAGCCAGAGGATTCGGCAACGGTGTAGCGTTCCGACGGCGGAACCCAGCGAGAATGGACCGATTTGAGAGACGAGCGACGGCCGAGCCCAGCAAACGGCGGCGAGACCATCAGCGTGAGCGGACGCAAGTCCGGTGGTTCGTCGACCCACGTCCGCGCCCCCCATGTCGCCGAGTTGGTGGCCGACGCGCTCCGCAGCCGGATCCTCGATGGTGACCTCCCGGATGGCGCCGAGCTGCCCAAGCAGGAACACCTCCTCGAGGAGTTCGGGGTGAGTCGTCCCTCGATCCGCGAGGCGCTACGGATCCTGGAGGCCGAAGGACTCGTGAGTGTCCGACGGGGGAAGGTGGGCGGTGCCGTCGTCCATCGACCGAAGGCCGACAACGTCGCCTACACGCTCGGCCTCGTCCTTCGTGCGGGCGGCGTGAAGGTCGACGACGTCTCGCTGGCGCTCAACCTGATCGAACCCGTCTGCGCGGCCTTGTGCGCGGCCCGCTCCGACCGTGAGACCGAAGTCCTCCCTCGTCTGCGGGCCATCCACGAGGAAGCCCGCGCATGCATCGACGACCCCGGGCGATTCACCATCGTGTCGCGCCAATTCCACGAGGCCGTTGTCGAGTGCAGCGGGAACGAGACGCTGATCGTGATGATCGGAGCGCTCGAATCCGTGTGGTCGGGCCACGCGGAGGCGTGGGCCGAACGACACCTCGAGCAGGACGAATTCCCCGACCGGGAGTATCGGCAGCGGGGCTTCGACGACCACGAGATGCTCATCCGACTGATCGAACGGGGTGAGGTCGACGGCGTGTCCCGTGAGGCACGACGACACCTCGAGTGGGCGCCGGTCTACGCCATCGACGAGGAGAACAAGATCGTCCCGGGTCTGCTCCGCGACGAGTCGGGATCGTGAGCGCCTCCACTCGATCCTCGGACACTGCTGCGGCCCGCCATGCCGAGGCGATCGCCGATCGGGGATACACGATCATCGAGGACGCGATCCCCGAAGACCTGCGACAGCAGCTCCTCGAGACGATCGATCGGCTGATGGTCGAACTCGGCATCGAGTTCGGCGCCAACCACTTCTTGGGCGAGCGCACGCGACGGATCTTCAACCTGCTGAGCCGCGACCCGTTGTTCCAGGCCGTACCGCTGCTCTCCCCTGTACTGACGGTCGTCGAGTCCGTGCTCGACGACGGCGCGCTGCTCTCATCGCTCACCGCCATCGAGATGCATCCCGGGCAGCACGCGCAGCCCCTGCACGCTGACGACGGGTCGATCCCGCTCCCCCGCCCACACCAGACGCTCGCCTGTCCAGCGATCTGGGCGCTCACCGACTTCACCGAGGAGAACGGTGCCACGCGGCTCATACCGGGCTCGCACCGACGTCCCCGGATCCCAGGGCGAGGTGAACCTGATGACGATGCCGTCCTCGCGACGATGGACGCTGGCAGCGTTCTCGTCTACGACGGAGCCGTGTGGCATGGAGGCGGTGCCAACGAGAGCGACGCCCGTCGCGTCGGGATCGTCAACAACTACTGCGCCGGCTGGGTCCGCACCGAGGAGTGTCAGCTGCTGGCGCTCGATCGTGACCAGGTGACGGCTTGCCCGCCACGGCTGCGTCGAATGCTCGGCTACGGCGTGTATCGAGGCCTCATCGGCCACGTCGACCAAGAGGATCCAGGCAACTGGTTCGGCGAACAGTCCGAGACCTCGATGGTCTGGGAGTCGATGCGCTGACGATCAGTTCTGCGCCGCAGCCTGCACAGCACCCACGGCGGCGCGGTACTGACGATCCAGCACTTCTCCACCTTCGTCGCTGCCCGCGACGACTTCGCCTCGGATCAAGACGATCCCGCGGTCGATCATCGGGCCCAACGCCCCGATCGAAGGCTCGGCCAGGACCACGGCCACGCCGTGTTCCTTGGCCAACGTCACCACGGTCTCCGCGAGTTCGTTGACGATGAGCGGCGCCAGGCCCGTCATCATCTCGTCGAGCAGCAACACCCGCGGCGAGCCCATGAGCGCCCGCGTCACGACCAGCATCTGTTGCTCGCCGCCACTGAGTACACCGGCCAGCCCACGACCACGCTCGCGCAGGATGGGGAAGCGATCGATCGCCTCGTCGACGGTGTCCGCGGGGAGGCCGAGGACGTCGGCCATCAGCTGCAGGTTCTCGCGTACGGTCATCCGAGGGAAGAGCTGCCGCCCCTGCGGGACGATGGCCACTCCGCTCTTCGCCCGCTCCGTGGCCTTGAGTGACGAGAGGTCCTCGCCGTCGACAGTGACGGTGCCACTCGCGGGGACCGAGCCGTAGATACCGAGCATCATGCTGGTCTTCCCCGCTCCGTTCGGCCCCACGACTGCGGTCACGGCGCCTCCGGGGACATCGAGCGAGACGTCGGTCAGCGCCGCGGCCCGTCCGTAGCGGACCGTCAGTTCTCCGACATTCAGTTCATGCGACATCGATGCCTCCGGATCCGAAGTAGACGGCTTGCATCTCGCTGCTCGCGAGACAGGCTGCCGGGTCACCGTCGAACACCACACGTCCGCGGTCGAGCAGCATGATCCGGTCCACCAGCGACGCGACGAGGTCGACGTTGTGATCGACGAGGATCACTGCGTGGCCCCGCTCCTTCACGGTCCGGATCGCTTCGCTGATCCCGGCCACGCCCCGAGCGTCGCTGCCGGCGAAAGGCTCGTCGAGCAGCATCACCAGTGGATCCTGGGCCACGGCACGGGCGACCTCGGTGAGCCGTTGCTCGCCGAGGCTGAGATCACGGCACGGTCGATCGAGACCTTCGACCCGCACCTCGGCAACGATCTCCGCCAACGCACGGTCATCGGCTGCGTTCGTGGTCCGGACCATGCCGCGACACGCGCCGAGAACCATCTGCCGGACCGTCGACATGCGAGGCCCGATGCGCCCGACGGCCAGGTTCTCGCGGACGGTGAGGTCGAGCGCCAGCTGCGGGTACTGGAAGGTGCGGGCGAGTCCACTGCGGGCCCGCTTCGACGGCGGTCCGCTGAGCTTCTTCCCCTGGAGCGAGAGCGTGCCCTCGTCGGCGTTCTGCGCGCCGGAGATCATGTCGACCAGCGTGGTCTTGCCGGCGCCGTTCGGGCCGACGAGCCCGAGGATCTCGCCGGGCGCCAGGTGGATGTCGGCGCCGTCGACCGCGACCACGCCTCCGTAGCGCTTGACGAGGCCTTTTCCCTCGAGGAGTTTCTCAACCATTGCGCCTGCCTCCGAACTGTTCCGTGATCCGGTGGCGACCGGCATCGAGGTAGCCGAGCACCCCACGAGGGGCGACCAGCAGGATGACGAGCACACCGACGGCCAGGATGAGCCGACCGCTCTCGGTGACTGCTGGGAAGTTCAACGTGAGTTCGACCACGATCAAGGCGCCGACGACGGCGCCGTAGGCCGTTCCGAGCCCGCCGATCAGCGGCATGAAGATGGCGAAGAACACGATGCTGAGCGTGAAGGTCTCCGGGGTCACCCCGCCGACGAAGGTGGCGAAGAGCGACCCGCCCAACGACGCGACCATCGCCCCGATGGCCAGGGCGACGATGTCGAGGGTCGGGACACGGGAACCCGAGGCCTCGACGACCATCGGGACGTCGGACATCGTCCGCACCAAGACTCCCCATGGACTCTGCCGCAGTCGGTCGAGAACGAACGCCACCGCGATCACCAACGCCGTCGCGGCGATGACCTGCGCACCGCGGCTCGGCACCCACCCGAAGAACTCGAGGTCTCGAATGCCACCGATGCCACCCGAGCCTCCCGTGATGCCGGGTGCATCGACGAGCCACGTCTCGAAGGCGGTCCCGAAGAGGAGCGTCACCGCAGCCAGGTAGAAGCCCGACACGCGCCTCGTCGCCATCCCGAGGACGACGGCCACCATCGCCGCGACGATCGACCCGGCGATCCACCCGGTCCAGAGCGGCATGCCGGTCTTGTCGGAGACGATGGCGACGGCGTAGGCACCGATTCCGGCGTAGGCGCTGTAGGCCAGTGAGAGCGAGCCAGCCATCACGAAGGGCACGTACATGCCCAGGGCGACCAGCGCGTACGTGGCGGCGAGCACCGCGAGGTCCTGACGGAACGCGTTGCCACCGACCCATATGAGGCCGATGACGCCCACGACGATCGCCACCGCGAGTGGCAGCAGCGTGGAGGTCTGCCCTCGAACGGTCTCGCTGACCGGGTCGGACGTGGTGTCGGTGTCGTGTACCTCAGACATGGTCATGCGCGCACCCTCCGGGTGAAGAGGCCCTCTGGCTTGAAGGCGAAGAAGACGAGGGCGATCAACAAGATGACGTAGTTCGGTGCGGCACTGCCGAGATAGAAGGGGACGAAGACCTGCACCCCTCCGAGCAGGAGACCGCCCAGGAGCGGGGCGACGATCGACCCGGTGCCGCCGATGACCAGCGCCAGGAATCCGGCGAGTGTCCACGCGAGCCCGCTCTCGAAACCGACGCCCGCCTTCGGGGCGAACAGCAGCCCACCGATGGCAGCGAGTGCACCACCCACCGCGAAGGCGGTGATCCGGATACGGGAGACCGGGAGACCGAGCAGCCCCGCCGCGTCAGCATTGTCGCCGACAGCTCGCAGCATGCGGCCCGTACCCCCGAACCGGAGCCAGAGCCACACCGCCGCAAAGATCACGGGCGTGGTGAGGAACAGCAGAGCGGCCGACGGTTGCACGAAGCCCCCTGCGACCTCGAGCGGGTCGAAACGCCACAGCAACTGACCGGGCAGGTGCCGGCGCCCGAAGAGGAACCCCGCAGCTTGTTCGATCGTGAAGAGCACCGCAGCGACGGCGACCAGCGCCGGCAGCTCTCCCCCACCGCTGCGCTTCTCGATCGGTCGGATGATCAGCAGTTCGGTGACCAGCGAGAGGACGACGACCATGACGATTCCCAGACCGACGGCCGGCCACAACGGCAGGTCCTTCTCGATCACCAGCCAGGACGAACCAAGACCAGCGACCATCGCATAGGGACCGATCGCGAAGTTGAAGAACCCGGCACCCTCGAGGATCAGGAGATACGCGAGCGCGATGATCCCGTAGAAGAAGCCGATCTCGACGGCCGACAGCCAGAGCTGCATCTCGGTCATTGCATTACCTCAGACAGGTGTTGGGCGGCGATGGACGACACGGATGGGCCGGGGGTCGGGGGGACGACACCCGGCCCATCCGCGAGCTCAGATCAGCACGGGGGCTGGTAGGTGTCCCACGGCTTCTCGGGCGTGTTGTCCGCACCGAACTGGACAAGAGACAGACCGCAGAGACCGTCGGTGCCGACGTGCTTGTCGGCGCTGTACGAGAGCGTGAACCCGGTCTGACCAAAGTGTGCCTGGTACCCGGAGATCTCGTTGAGCGCGTCGCGCACGGCTTCGCCGTCCTCGACATCACCCGCGGCCTCGATGGCCATCTTGATCAACTGGACCGTGTCATACGCCTGTGCGTCGTAGGCGGTGATGACGTAGTCGTCGCCGCGTCGCTCGGCCAGGAAGTCGACGAGTTCCTCGGTGAGGGGGTTCGTCGGGTCGAGGTTCGACATGAAGATGAGGCCTTCGAGGGCTCCGGGGTTGGCGAGCTCCCACGTGGCTGGCTGGTTGCCGATCGACGCGATGGAGAACCGCGGCGTGTCGGGCATCTGCTGCGCCAGCGTGTTCTGCACGACGACCTCGAAGTTGCCGCCCACGCTCGACACGAAGATCGCGTCGGGGTCAGAGGACTTGATACGGGCGATCTGCGCGGTGACGTCGGCAGCGTCGACTTCGGCCTTCTCCTCGGCGACGATGTCGACACATTCTTCGAGACCGGGCAGGAGGAGCTGGTTGACCCCGTCGATGGTCGTCGTGGCGTCCGACATGACCGCAAGGGTCTCGATTCCCGCAGCCTCGTACCCACCGCAGTACACGTCGATGAAGTCGGAGATCGGGTTCGCCAGCACATAGGTGAAGTCGGCGTCCGGGGCCTCGGCCAGCGTCTGGGAGATCGACGTCGGCGCGAGGGCGATCTTGCCGGCCTCCTGGATGATCGGCTTCGCCTGGATCGTCGCCGCACTCGCGGTCTGCAGGATGAGGACGTCGGCGCCCTGGTCGAGCAGCTTGCGGATCACGGCAGGGGTCTTGGTCGGGTCGCTCTCGTCGTTCTCGATGATGAGTTCGACCGGCCGTCCGAGGATGCCACCGTTCTCGTTCAGCTCGTCGATCGCGTCCTTGACCGTGTCACCGGCGATGGTGCTGTACGAGGCCCCGGGACCAGTGCTGTCGAGGTCCATGCCGATGATGATCGGCTCGCCGGTGAGTTCGTCACCGGCGTCGCCACCGTCATCGGACGAATCGCCTCCGGACGCGGTGTCGCCGGAGTCGTCGTCACCGCATGCCGCTGCGACCAGTCCGAAGACCATCAACAGTGCGAGCAGGCGTAGGTACTTCTTCTTCATGTTTCCCCCTGGGTTGGGTTCCGGAGCGATGCTCCAGTGGCCGTCGAGCAGCCAGCTAATGTTATATATGATTTGATGTCAAGCCCGTCGCTGCGAGATCGCCCATCGCGGTCGCGGGTGCGGCATGAGCGGCGTACCACTCGGTCCGTACCTCGCGGTCGAGGCAGGCCTCGACCAGCAATGGACGATCGGCAGCGCCGATGCGATCGGTGAGTCGTTCGAGTTCGGCGCGGGTGGCCACCCGGACGGCGTCGACGCCGAGGGCTCGGGAGACCGCAGCGAACGACGGTCGATCGAACGTCGACAGGTCGGTGTCGATGCCCGCTTCGGCCATCTGGTGGTACTCCCAGCCGTAGGCCTGGTCGTTCATGACCACGATCGTGAGCGGGATGGACTCCCTCGCGACCGTGTCGAGCTCGGCGAGGGACATCAGGAGCCCGCCGTCGCCGACGAAGCAGACGGTGGGACGGCCGTTGGCAGCGAGCGCGGCGCCGACAGCCGTCGACAGGCTCAAGCCGATCGACCCGAAGTGGAGCGGGAACACGAACGATCCGGCAGTCGTCACGCACATCGAGCGCGACGGTTCGGACAGCGCTGCATGGCCACCGTCGACCACGACCACACGGTCCTCGGGCAGCGCGGCATCGAGCGTGGCCACGACGTCGTGGAGGTCGAGTCCGCTGGCGTCATCGGAGCGCCGCCGGGTGGTGCCCCCTGCGGCCACCGACCCGACGGACTCCGCCCTGTTGGACCGAGGCAGTGCATCGACGATCACACGGCAGAACGTCTCGACGTCTGCGTGGACGGCGACGACGCCGTGCGTTCGCAGACTGCGTGCGTCCGAGTCGACGTGGACGACCGTCGCGTCATCGAGGAGTCGACCGTCATCGCGGGTGAACCGGTTCAGGGATGCGCCGAGGGCGAGCACGACGTCGGCGTTGCGGATGACATCGTGGCCCATCTCGGTGGCAAAGCCGCCGCAGACGCCCACGTCATCGACCTCACCGGTGAACAGCCCCTTGGCCAACAACGTGGTCGCCAGGTGGGCACCCAGATGGTCGGCCAGCGCCACGACAGCGTCCCGACTCTCGATCGCTCCCCGTCCCGCGAGGACCACGACGTGGTGGGCATCCTCGACCGCGACACGTACCGCTTCGACCGCAGCGAAAGAAGGTGCGATCGGCATCGGATCGACCAGGCCCAGATCGGAAACGTCCGCGGCTGCCGGAACATCCTCGAGGAGGAGGTCCGTCGGGACGTCGATGACCACCGGAATCCGCTCGAGCACGGCGTGCCGCAGCGCGGCCACCAGATCATCGGCGGCCGACGACGGAGTCCGCACCCGCCAGAACGATGCGCCGGTCGGAGCCACGACAGCGGCTTGGTCGATCTTCTGGGGATTTCCGTCGGCCGCCACGGGCGTGTCGCCAGCGAGCAGGACCATCGGCGTGCGAGCACGCGCCGCCTCGGTCAGGGCGGTCACGGTGTTGGTGAGGCCGGGTCCGTGCGTGACGGCCGCGAGCGCCACCTCACCGGACACGCGCGCGTATCCATCCGCCATGGAGACGGCACCGTCCTCGCGGGCGGTGGCGACCGCTCGACGGCCGTGACGGTGGACGAGCCGATCGGTGATCGCCAACGTGCCCTCACCGAGCACACCGAAGACGGGCCCGGCGCAATGCCGGTCGAGTGCGTCGGCGACGAGGTCGGCGACGGTGGTCAACGCGTCACCCTGGGCTCGGCGAAGACGGCTCGGATCCGAGGTTCGAAGTGCGCGAGATCCGGCGTGTCGTAGTCGGGATCGAACGACATCTGATCCCACTCGTCGGCGAAGGCGACCGCGAGGTCGAACCACGGCTCGTCGGCGAAGGCGTCCCGGGCATCGGGGTCCCATCCGAAGTTGTGGTTGTAGGCGTGACCCTGGAACGTCTGATGATGGAGGATCACGGAGAACAGTTCGTCGCGCACGTAGGGGCGAAGGATCTCCGCCGACATCGCGGCGTGGTTCGCCGTGGAGACGAACTTGCCGATGTCGTGACACACAGCAGCGACGACCAACTCGTCGTCAGCGCCGGCCGCCTCGGCCCGGGCCGCGGTCTGGAGCGAGTGCGTGAGCTGGTCGACGGCGTAGCCGTCGACGCTGTTCTCGAGCCACGCCAACATCGGGAGGATCCGATCGGCGACCTGACGCTGGGTCTCAAGCGTGCGTTCGCGGATCATCGCCCACTCCTCAGGCGATCCTTCGTCCATCCGGGTGAACATCTCGATCAGGTCCTCTCTGCCAGGAGGCGGCGTCGGAGTTCGGCACGGAGCGCGGCCTTGGCGACCTTGCCGCCGACCGAACGGGGTATCTCGTCCACGACGAACAGGAGTTCCGGGCGGATCTCTCGCGTGGTGCCACGCCCATCGAGGTGCTCGACCAGGTCATCGAAGGTCAGGGTCGCACCCCTCCGGAGTTCGACGAAGACGCACACGCGCTCGCCGAACACCTCGTCGGGCGCTGCGACCGCCCCGACCATTGCGACTGCCGGATGTGTCGCGACCTCGTCCTCGACTTCGCCGGCGCTGATGTTCTTGCCGCCCCGGATGATGATGTCCGAGGTCCGGCCGACGACGGTGAGATAGCCCTCGTCGTCGAGCGTGCAGACATCTCCCATGATCATCCAGCCGTCCGAACTGAAGAGTTCGTCGTTGGCCTCTTCGTCGTCGAGGTATCCGGTGGTCGTCGCCGGACCCCGACAGGCGGGCTGCCCGCGCCCGGACGCCGTCACATCGGCATCGCCCTCGTAGAGGCGGACATCCATCTCCGGGACGATTCGACCCGCAGTTCGCAGCCGCCGCTCGGGCGTGTCGTCGAGGTCGGTGCCCGACAACAGACCGGTCTCGTTCGAACCGAAGAACTGCAGCACCGTGCACCCGGTGCGCCGTTCGAACTCGAGCGCCTTCTCGTAGGGGATCGCCTCGCCCCCGGTGAACATGACGCGGAGCGAGGAGAGGTCGACGTGCTCGAACCGCTCATGGTTCATCATCATGATGAACTGCGTGCTCACGCACGACAGGACGGTGACACGCTCGCGCTCGATCGACTCCAGGGTCTCGCCGGCATCGAATCGGTCGAACACGATCGTCGGGGCGCCGAGGATCGCCGGCGTGAAGTGCGAGGTCCACAACCCGAACCCGAACGGAGCGGGAACGGCACCAACGAAGATGTCGTTGGTCGTGAGCGCGCCGTTCTCGACTGCCTTCTGGTGGAAGTAGAACCACCGGTTCTGGAAGTGCATCACGCACTTCGGTCGTCCCGTCGTTCCAGACGTGGAGTTGATCAGGAAGAGATCGTCAGCACCGATGGCGTCGCTGTCGGCAGGGCCATCGGCTCCTCGGAGCGCCACCCCGTCGGCCGTGATGTCTCCCCCGGCGTCCACCTCGAAGTACGGGACCACGAGGTGCTGGAACGACCGGCCACCGGCCCGAAGCTGATCCACGACTTCGGCCACCGGTTCGCCCCGGTGCTCGGCGAGCGTGACCAGCGCCGTGGCACACGTCCGTTCGAGCAGATGGTCGAGGTCCCGAAGGCCCGACCGAGCACCGATTCCGACGACCGTGGCACCTGCCCGCTCGGCGCCGACCATGACGGCGTGCACGGTCCCCGAGTCCGGGATCCAGACCGCCACACGTTCGCCTGGTCGAATGCCGATCTCCACGAGCGCCCGAGCTGTCCGGTCGGCTCCGGCGTCGTAACCGGCGTAGTCGAGTCGACCGTGACCGGAGACGAACGCGTCGGCATCGGGGCGGGCCGCCGCCCAACGACGCACCGTCTGGCCGAGCGTGTCGTCGCCCCACCATCCCGCGCGGCGGTACTCCGAGGCGCGGTCCGCGTCGACGATCGACCGGAATGGTCCGGGTCGCTCTCCTCGTGCGTCGATCGTCAACTTCGGAACCTCGGGAAGGGGACAGGACTAAGACCAAATGATTTATAAGATAAACGAACCGTCGTCAAGGACCTTTTCCGTTCAGGCCGCGCATCCGCCGTCCACCAGGAGGACCGATCCCGTCGTGCTCGCCGCCTCGTCCGCCGCGAGGTGGGCGATCGAAGCGGCAATCTCGTCGGCCGTCGACCGTCGACCGATCAGCGCCGGATGGCGGGCGAGGATGGTGTGGTCCACGTCGTCCGGGACCCGGAACTGCTCGAGCAACGGGGTGTCCACGCCCCCGGGACACACGGCGTTGACGCGCACATCGGGAGCCAATTCGACGGCGAGACTGCGGGTGAGCGCAACGAGGCCCCCCTTCGTGGAGGCATAGGCCGACAGGTAGGCACGCCCGTTCAACCCCGCGGCCGACGCCACGTTGACGATGGCTCCAGATCGGGCCCGTAGCTGGTCAGCACACAGCTTCACCAGCCGAAACGGTGCCAGCAGGTTGACGCCGAGGAGACGTTCGAACTCCGCCACGGTCGTGTCTTCGAGGCTGCGATAGAAGCCCACCCCAGCGACGTTCGCCAGGACGTCGAGCTCCCCACTTGACCAGTCGAAGACCTCCGCCACGGCCGCGGCGACCGCCCGGTCGTCGGCGACATCGGCCGTCACCGCGAGTGCTCGACCCCCGGATGCGTCGATCTCTGCCACCACTGCTCGGGCCCGGACACCGTCGAGATCGAGGCAGGCCACACGGCCACCCTCGCTCGCGACCCGCCGCGCAACGGCGGCCCCGATCCCGGAGCCTGCTCCCGTCACCAGCGCGACCTTGTCGATGAACCGGTCCATCAGCACCCCTTTGACATCGTAATCATTTATGTGATTATGGTCGGCGTTCCTCTTTCTGTCGAGAACCACCGCGAGGCGCACGTGCCCGGAACACCCATCGCCCACTCGGTCCACGACCACGGGATCGCCGAGATCGTCGTCGACCAACCGCCGGTGAACGCCCTGCGCTCCGAGCAGTGGACCGAACTGGCAGAGGTGATCGACGCCCTGGGCGTGGACCCCGAGGTGCGAGTCGTCGTGCTCCGGGCCGAAGGGCGGGGGTTCAACGCCGGCGTCGACATCAAACAGATGCAGGAGTCCGACGGCTTCGCGGCATTGGTGGAAGCCAACCGGGGGTGCGCACGAGCGTTCTCGTCCGTCTACCGGTGCCCGGTCCCGGTCATCGTGGCCGTGCACGGGTTCTGCCTGGGGGGAGGCATCGGGCTTGCGGGCAACGCCGACATCGTCGTCGCGTCCGACGATGCCACCTTCGGGTTGCCGGAGGTCGACCGGGGTGCACTCGGAGCGGCGACCCACCTGGCGCGGCTCGTCCCACAACACGCCATGCGGGCGATGGTCTATCGGGCGACCCCGGTCACCGCCGCCCAACTCCACGACTGGGGCTCGGTCCTCGATGTCGTCGAACGCGATCGGCTCCGGGCGCGAGCCTTCGAGATCGCCGAGGAGATCGCAGCGAAGTCACCCACGGTCATCCGCGCCGCGAAGGCATCGCTCAATGGCATCGACCTGTGGGACGTCGAACGCAGTTACCGCTTCGAACAGGGGTTCACGTTCGAACTCAACCTGCTCGGGGTGGCTGACGAGCACCGCGACGCATTCGTCGCCGATGGGGCACGCGGGCACGAGGCTTCCCGATGAGCGACAAGCGACTCACGGCTGACGACATCGTCGCGGAGCTCCGCTCGGGGATGACGATCGGGATCGGTGGTTGGGCAGTGCGCCGCAAGCCGATGGCAGTCATCCGCGCCCTGCTGCGCAGCGACCTCGAAGATCTCACGATCGTGACCCATGGCGGTCCAGACGTCGGACTGCTGTGTGCAGCGGGCAAGGTCCGAAAACTGGTCTACGCCTTCGTGTCGCTCGACGACATCCCACTCGATCCGCACTTCCGGAAGGCCAGAGAGAATGACGGGCTTCCCGTCGAACCGATGGACGAGGGGCTGTTCCACCTCTCGCTACAGGCGGCGGCATGGCGAGTCCCGTTCCTCCCAACGCGGGTGGGGCTCGGGAGCGACCTGATCCGGGACAACCCCGCGCTGGGAATGGTCGACAGCCCGTTCCGCGATGGCCTCGAGGACCCCGAGACCCTGCTGGCCGTGCCGGCGATGTGCCTCGATGCCGTCCTCTGCCACCTCAACGAGTCCGACGAACGTGGCAACGCTGCATTTCGCGGCCCCGATCCGTACTGGGACGACCTGATGCTCCAGGCAGCACCGACCGGACGGCGCTTCATCTCCGTCGAGCGAGTCGTCCCGACCCGGGACCTGGAGCGTGGCGGCTGCGTTCACCAGCTACGCGTCAGCCGGATGTCGGTCGACGGAGTGGTCGAAGCCCCAGGGGGTGCGCACTTCACGTCGTGCGAACCCGACTATCCCCGCAGCGGAGCCGTACTGCGTGAATACGCG
>JBFIHN010000049.1:0-12978 GCA_041601775.1 Acidimicrobiales bacterium | reverse complement strand
TCGGTGAACCAGAAGCTGATGAGGAAGTACGAGCACGCGCCGACGCCTTCCCAACCGAGGAAGGTGATCAACATGTTGTTGCCGAGCACCAGCATCAGCATCGAGAAGGCGAACAGGTTGAGGTAGACGAAGAACTTCGAGAAGTTCTCGTCACCGTGCATGTAGCCGATCGAGTACAGGTGGATCAGCGTGCCGACGCCGGTGATGAACAGGCACATGGTGATCGACAGCGGGTCGACCAGGAAGCCGATGTCGACCTGCCAGCCGCCCACGGGGATCCACTCGAAGAGGACCTGCGTGAAGCTGCGAGCCTCTTCCTCCTCGCCGATCAGGCCGGTGAAGACGGCCAGCGTCGCGAGGAAGGAGCCACCGATCATGGCCGTGGCCAGCATCCCGGCTTGGGGTTCGCCGAGCTTCCGGCCGGCCACGAGCAGGGTCAGGAAACCGAGCAGTGGCAGGGCAGGGATGAGCCATACGAGTTCGAGTGTCTCCATGCTCGGCTATCCCTTGAGGAGTGACAGGTCGTCCGCCGTGGCGGCGGGGCGTTTGCGGAGGATGGCCACGATGATCCCGAGGCCGACCACGACCTCGGCGGCGGCCACGACGAGCACGAACACGACCACGGCTTGACCGCCGACGTCGTTGAGCATGCGGGAGAAGGTGACGAAGGTCAGCGTCACGGCGTTGAGCATCAGCTCGACGCACATGAACATCACCAGTGGGTTGCGGCGGACCAGGAGCCCGGTCGCCCCGATGGCGAAGACCAGCGACGCCAGGACCAGGTACCAGGCCGGTTCGACAGCGGCGATCACGAGGTCGCCTCCTCGTTGGCATCGTCGGATCCGGGCTCGGGCTCGTACAGGCCCTCGATCTCGAGTTCGTCGCGCACGGGTGACTTCTTGGCGAGCAGGACGGCGCCGACGACGGCGATGACCAACAGGACCGACGTCACCTCGAAGGCGAGCAGGTACCGGGTGAACACGACCTCGCCCAGGGCCTCGATGTCGGGGCCTCCGTCGGTGAGGCGTCCCAGGTTGGCCATGGCGCCGGTTGCCTCCCAGCCGGTGGAGGCCAACGCGGCCACCGGCAGGGCGAACACGGCGACGCCGACGATGAGCGCGGCGAGGCGTTGCCCGACGATCGGTTCGACCTCGAGCGATTCGGCCCGGTCGACGCCCAACAACATGATCACGAACAAGAACAGGACGACGATGGCGCCGGCGTAGACGATGACCTGCACCGCGGCCAGGAAGTTGGCCTCCTGGGCGACGAAGAGCACGGCGACGCCGAAGAGCGTGGCCACCAGCGACAGCGCCGAGTGCACCGGGTTGGACGAGACGACGACGCCGAGCGCACCGATGATGCAGATGGCGCCGGCCACGAGGAAGATGAACGTCTCCACTACTCGTCACCGCTCTCTACGACGGATGCGTCGGCATCGGACTCGCTCGTCTGGCCGAGTTCGGGGGCACGTTCGCCGTAGCCGAGCTCGCCGGCCCAGGCGACGATGCCTTCGAAGTCGGCGTCGCCGGACGGGGCCGTGGCCCGCATCCATGCCGACGTGTTGCCTTCGATGAGGTCGGCGTCGGACCAGTCCTCCCAGGGGAGCTTCTGGGGCCGTCCGTCGTCGTCGACCACCAGCTCGTCCTTGGTGTAGATCGCGTCCTGGCGGTTGGTGAAGCTGAACTCGAACAACTTGGTCTCGGTGATCGCCTCGGTCGGGCACGCCTCGACACAGAGGTCGCAGTGGATGCACCGCAGGTAGTTGATCTCGTAGACGAAGCCGTACCGCTCGCCCGGGCTGACCGGGTCGGCCGGGTCGTTGTCCTTGCCGCGCACGTAGATGCACCGGGCAGGGCAGACACCGGCGCAGAGCTCGCAGCCGATGCACTTCTCCATGCCGTCCTCGTACCGGTTGAGCACGTGGCGGCCGTGGAGGCGCAGCGGCTTGACCCGCTTGCCGCCCTCGTCCTTGACGTAGGGCGACGTCAGGTTCTTGCCCGAGACGCTTCCCTTGTTGAACGTCTTGTTGATCGTGATCTTGAATCCGTCGAGATAACCCATCAGACCTCGACCTCCCCCAGCTCACGACGCTGCCGTGAGATGTCCATGGCCCGGGTGAGGATCGCGAAGCAGGTGCCACCGATCACGACGAACCCGATGAAGATCGTGAGCCCCAGGTTCCAGCCGGCGTCGCGACCGACGTTGATCGCCGCCAGCAGGAGCAGCCAGGCCAGCGACAGCGGGATGAGGATCTTCCATCCCAGGTCCATCAGCTGGTCGTAGCGGAAGCGGGGCAGGGTGCCGCGGATCAGCACGAAGATGTAGAGGAAGACGAAGATCTTGGCCAGCAGCCAGATGATGCCGGACACGGGTCCGAACCACTGCGGGCCCGACGGGCCGCCGAACCACAGCGTGACGATGACGCCCGACATGGTGATGGGGTGCATGAACTCGGCCACGAAGAACATGCCGAAGCGGATCGAGCTGTACTCGGTGTGGTAGCCGCCGACGATCTCCTGCTCGGCCTCGACGAGGTCGAAGGGCGGGCGGTTCATCTCGGCCAGTGCGGCGATGAAGAAGATCACGAACGGCACGAAGCCGGTGACGATGACGTTCCAGTTGGGGATGATCCCGCTGAAGCCCTCGCTGGCCTGGACCTCGACCATGGTGCGGGTGCTGAGGCTGCCCGACGTCAGGACGAGGGCCACGACGGACAGGCCCATGGCCGCCTCGTACGAGACCATCTGTGCCGTGGCCCGGACCGAGCCCAGCAGCGGGTACTTGGACCCGGAGGCCCAGCCGGCGAGCATGACGCCGTAGACCGCGATCGAGCTGACCGCGAGGACGAAGAGGATGCCGATGGGCGGGTCGGCCAGCTGGGTGTAGGTCTGGTGACCGGCGATGGTCACGATGCCGGGATCGTCGGCGTGGATCGTGCCGCCGAGCGGGACGATGGCGAAGATCAAGAACGCGGGGATGACCGACAGGTACGGCGCCAGGAGGAACACGAAGCGCTGGGCCCGGTTCGGGATCAGGTCCTCCTTGAAGATCAGCTTCATGCCGTCGGCCAGGGTCTGGAGGAGCCCGAAGGGACCGGCCCGGTTGGGGCCGATGCGGTTCTGCATGTCGGAAATGACCTTGCGCTCGAACCAGACCATGAAGATCACGGAGACGAGCAGGATCACGAAGGTGACCAGCACCTTGCCGATGGTGATGAGGACCTCGGCCAGGCCGACACCGTCGAGGTAGAGGGGATCGAGCGCGAACATCACGGTGCGAGCTCCACCCGGACGTCGGTCACGGCCCGGGACACGTCGATGAGTCCCGCGGTTGCGCCACCGGGTTGGGCGTAGGCCACGAGAGCTGCGCCGCGGGGCACGGCAGCCGAGGACTCGACCGGGACGGTGATGGCGCCGCGGCCGCTCTCGGTGTTCGACACCTTGACGCTGCCGCCGGCGGTGACGCCGAGACGGTCGAAGTCGTGCGGGTGCAGACGCAGCCTTGCCCCGTGGGGCAGCTTCGCCAGCGACGGCGAGGCCTGCGTGGCGGTGCCCATGTCGTAGAGGGCCCGGGTGGTGACCAGGCGGAGCCGGTAGCCGTCGGGCTGCGGGACGTCGACCGGGGGCGCCGTGAAGGTGATGCCCGCACCGACGGCGGGGCCGGTGGGCGTTGCGTCGGCCGGTGCCTCGTCGGTGACGTCGTCCGCGGTGTCCGCCGAGTCGGCGTCGGCCGGGGCTTCGTCGGCCTGGGCTTCGATCGCTTCGGCTTCGGCAGCCTGCGCGGCCTCGCCGGAGTCGGCTGCGTCGGCCGCGACCGCGGCGTCGGCCGCATCGGGATCGACGGCGGCGTCGGGCGTCGCCCCTTCGGCGGTCGGCGTGTCGACGTGGACCGGGACGACGGTGCCGTCGACCCCGACCGCTTCGATCGTCAACCCACGGTGCACGGCGGAGACGGTGGTGAGTTCGTCGAAGACGGCTTCTGTCGACTCGAGGCCCAGGTCGTCGCCGAGACGGATGGCGAGTTCGGCGGCGATGATCCAGTCTGCACGGGCAGTGCCGGGCGGCGTGACCTTCGGGGCGAGGCGGCTGACGCGGCCTTCGAGGTTGGTGGTCGTGCCGTCGACCTCGGCGTAGCCGGCCGCGGCGAGGACGATGTCGGCCTGGCGGACCGAGGCGGTCGGCAGGGTGTCGACGGCGATGACCGTACGAGCACCGGCGAGCGCACGGGTGGCGAGGTCGGTGTCGGGGAAGTCGGTGAGCGGATCGGCGCCGAGCAGCACGAGCACGTCGAGCTTGCCGTCGGCGGCGGCCTGCAGGATGCCGGTGGTGTCGAGGCCGACGGTCGCGGGGACGGTCGACCAGGTCTCGTGGAAGTGCGAGCGGCCCTCGTCGAGGCTCACCCGTCCGGGCAGGAGGCCCGGGGAGAGACCGGCGTCGAGGGCGCCGTGCACGTTGCCGCGGCGCAGCGCCGACAGGAAGCGGACGTCGTCGATGCCGTCGAGCAGTGCGCCGGCGGCGGCGGTGATGATGTCGGCCGAGTCGGCGAGGTTGCCGCGTCCCACGATGACGGTCACCGGACCGTCGCCCAGCGACTGCGCGGCAGCGGCGATGTCGGCAGCGTCGATGCCACCGGCAGCCGACGGCGAGGACGACACCAGTGCGCTGGCGACGTCGGCCGCCGCGCCGGGGGCGTAGGTCAGCGTGTGCGACGCGAGCTTCGAGAGGCCGGTGGCGTGGGGCACGATCTCGATGAGCGTGGCGCCGTCCTCGACGATGGCGTGACGCAACCGGAGGTAGAGGACCGGCAGCTCTTCCTTGGGGTCGACCCCGAGGAGGATGACGGTGCCCTTGGGCGTGCACGCCTCGTCGATGGTCGCCCGCGGCAGCCCGAGCACGGCCTCGGCGGGGAGGCCGTCACCGAGCTGGCAGTCGACGTTGTCGGTGCCGATGACGCCCTTGGCGAGCTTGGCCCATGCATAGGCCGCCTCGTTCGAGAGGCGGGCGCCGCCGACCACACCGATGCCGGTGGGACCAGCCGAGTCGAGGGCAGCCTTGACCGCACCGGCCGCACGACCGAGGGCGTCGGCCCACGAGGTGCGCTGGTGTCCGTCGCCGTCGCGGACGAGGGGCTCGGTGAGGCGGTCTTCGGCGTGGATCGACTGGAAGTCGAAACGACCCTTGTCACAGAGCCAGCCCCAGTTGACACCGTCGATGTCGACGCCCTGGGTGCGCAGCACCTCGTTGCGGCTGGCCTGGACGACCACGCGGCACCCGACCGAACACGACGTGCAGGTCGACTCGACCTGGTCGAGGTCCCACGGACGGGCCTTGAAGCGGTACGGCTCGGCGGTCAGGGCGCCGACCGGGCAGATCTGCACGGTGTTGCCCGAGAAGTAGCTGGCGAAGGGCTCGTTGGGGAACGTGTTGACCTGGGTCTGGTTCCCACGGTCGATGAAGTGGATGAGGGCGTCGCCCGCGACCTCGTCGGCGAAGCGGGTGCAGCGATCGCACAGGATGCAGCGCTCACGGTCGAGGTTGACCAGGTCGCTGATCGGGATCGGCTTCTCGAAGTGCCGCTTCTCCTCGATGAAGCGCGACTCGCCGGGGCCGTGCGAATAGGCCTGGTCCTGGAGCGGGCACTCGCCACCCTTGTCGCAGACCGGACAGTCGAGCGGGTGGTTGGCGAGGAGGAACTCGAGGACGCCGTCCTGGGCCTTCTTGGTGACGTCGCTGTCGGTCACGACCGTCATGCCCTCGGACACGGGGATCATGCAGCTGGGCTGGAGCGCCGGGCCACGGCCGGTGTCGATCTCGACGATGCACATCCGGCACATGCCGACCGGGTTCATGCGCGGGTGGTGACAGAACCGCGGGATGTAGGTCCCGGTCCGCTCGGCGGCTTCGATGACCAACTCGTCGGGACGAGCGTCGATCTCCTTGCCGTCGACGGTGATCTTCACGGTCGTCTGTGTCTCTTCTCGGGTCAGGTCAGACACCGCTCGACTCCACTCCGATTGGCGGGCCTTCCGGGGGCAGGTACGCCTTCCCGTTGATGCTGACCGAGGTCGGGATGTCGCCGCCGCCGCAGTACGCCTGGAATTCGTCCTTGAACCGGACGACGGCACTGGCGATGGGCGAGACCGCGGACGGGCCGAGCGGGCAGATGGTCGTCTGCTTGGGCGGCCAGGCGATCGACGGGCTGATGTTGTCGCACAGGTCGAGCAACAGGGCGATGTCCTCGGGGCGGCCGTGGCCGTCGAGCATGCGCCGCATGATCTTCTCGAGCCACGAGGTGCCCTCGCGACACGGGGTGCACTTGCCGCACGACTCGCGTGCGAAGAAGCGGACGACTCGCCACGCGGCCTTGACCGCATCGGTGGTGTCGTCCATGACGACGACGGCGCCCGAGCCGAGCATCGACCCGGCCTGGTCGACCGCGGCCTTCTCGAGCGGGACGTCGAGGTGTTCTTCGTAGAACCACGGGGCCGAGGCGCCGCCGGGGATGAAGGCCTTGAGCTTGTTGGTGCCCCGGATCCCGCCGCAGTGGCCATAGATCAGGTCGCGGAACGTGGTCGTACCGAACTCGACCTCGTACACGCCCGGCTTCTTGACGTGACCCGACACCGCGAACATGCGGGTGCCACGGGAGTTCTCGGCGCCGAACTGGGTGTAGGCGTCGGCACCGTTGCGGATGATCCACGGCAGGTTGGCCATCGTCTCGACGTTGTTGACGATGGTGGGCTGCATGTAGAGCCCCTTGGCGGCCGGGAAGTACGGCGGCTTGAGGCGGGGCATGCCCCGGTTGCCCTCGAGCGACTCGATGAGCGCCGTCTCCTCGCCCACGATGTACGCGCCGGCGCCCCAGTGGAGGACGACGTCGCAGGAGAAGTCGGAGCCGAGGATGTTCTTGCCGACGAGGTTGGCGGCATAGGCCTCGTTGAGGGCCTGGGCGATGCGCTCGTGCGCGTGGGCCATCTCGCCCCGCACGTAGAGGAACACCTGGGCACAGCCGACGGCGTACGCGCAGATGAGCGCACCCTCGATCAGCTGGTGCGGATCGCGCTCCATGAGGAGACGGTCCTTGTAGGTGCCGGGCTCGGACTCGTCGCCGTTGATGACGAGGTAGCGGGGCCAGACGTCGGGTGGGCAGAAGCCCCACTTCACGCCGGCGGGGAAGCCGGCGCCGCCGCGGCCGAGCAGGCTCGCGGCCTTGACCTCGTTGCCGACGGCCTCGGGACCCATCTGGAGCGCCTTGCGCAGCGCGTCGTAGCCCTCGGTCAGCTGGTAGCGCTCGATGGTGTGGGCATCGGCGTACTCGAAGCGGCCGGTGATCATCTTCGGGATGTCGGGCTTCTGGAGATCGGACTTGCGGAGGTCGGTCACGCGCCGGCTCCCTCGGGGGCGGCGTTCGACAGCCAGACCGGCGTCTCGCACTCGCCGGGCACGGCGGCACCAGCGCGCTTGTCTGCCGGGATCTGCTGGCGGACCCGTCCGAGCGTGCCGTGCTTGGGCACCTCGTGGCTCCGGCGACCCGCCTTCAGGTCGTCGAGCAGCTTGTCGGCCTCGTCGTGGCTGATCTTGTGGAAGTAGCGGTAGTTGACCGTGAGGCACGGCGCTTCGGTGCAGGCCGCGATGCACTCGACGTCCTCGAGCGTGAACATGCCGTCGGGCGTGGTGCTGCCGGGGCGGATGTCGAGGCGCTCCTCGAGGTGGTGCAGGAGCTCTTCGCCGCCGAGGAGCATGCAGGAGATGTTGGTGCAGACGTTGACGAGGTACTCGCCCACCGGCTCGCGCTTGAACATCTCGTAGAAGGTGCAGGTGCCGATCACCTCGGCCGGGGTGACCCCGACCAGGTCGGCGATGTGTTCCATCGCGTCGTCGGACACCCAGCCGTCCTGCTCCTGAGCCAGGTGCAACAGCGGGATCAACGCCGACTTGGGTAGGGGATACCGACCGATGATCTCCTTGGCCAGGATCGTGTTCTCGGCGCTGAACCGGGGCATCGTCGTGAATCCTTGCACAAGCTCACAGGGGTGCCCCAACGAGCGGGGGCGGGCTACCGGCGGACAGTATCGCCGCGGTCCCCCGCGGGTCAGATCCTGACCACTTCTCGTCGTACAGATCGCCGCGTTTGCGCTCTACTCGGGTGTGGTGGATGCCTTCGAAGCGGTCATCGGGGAACTACGACCTCGGCTGGCTCGGGCGTTCAGTGCTGCCTACGGACTCGATCGTGGCCAAGAGGCGCTCGCCGAGGCGTTGGCCTGGGCATGGGAGCACGCCGACGAACTGCTCGCCATGGACAATCCGGGTGGCTACCTCTATCGAGTGGGACAGTCCCGCTCACGACCTCGCCGGGGACGGCCCGAGACGTTCCCGTCGCCGATCCGTCTGGGGATCCCCGCGGTCGAGCCGGGGCTTCCCGCCGCGCTCGGCGCGCTGTCCGAGCGACAACGGGTGTGCGTCGCGCTCGTCGTCGTCCAGGAATGGACGCATCAGGAGGTGGCCGACCTCCTCGCCATCGGCCGGTCGTCGGTGCAAGCGCACGTCGACCGTGGACTCGAGAAGCTGCGCGCCGCATTGGGGGTGACCGAGCATGCCGAACCGTGACCGCGATGATCTCGACGACCTGGACCTTCGTGCCTACCTCGATGCACTGTCGGCCGAGGTCGACGCTGGCGTGCCGGACCGCCCCGTCTCCGCCCGGGTGGCCGCGACGAGGACCCGCATCCCTTGGGTGGCCGTCGCCGCCGCTGCCGTGTTGGTCGTCGCGTTCGTCGTGCTCACCGGTGACGAACTCGCCAACGACGTCGACACCGTCGGCCCGGCCGACACCACGACCAGCAGCGTCGACCACGCCGACGGGCCGTCGCTTGGCCCACCGGTGCCCGGCGAGTGGCGCGCGCTCGACGATGTGGTCCGTGCCACCGACTCCCATGCCGCACTGGTCTGGACCGGTGACGGACTCCTCGGGGTCTACCCGGAGAACGGTGGCGGCGACGTGACCATCCAGCGCTGGGATGCGAACCTCGAGAACCCCCGCCTCGCCGCGCCGAGTGGGCAGCCATGGCGGACCTCGCCGACCATCGTCTGGACCGGAACCCACGTCGTGGTCGCCGGCGGGACGAACGGCCCGGGCATCGACGACCCCGTCCTCCTGTACGACCCCGAGACCGACACCTGGGACACCGGATCCCCGCCGCCGGGCTTCGAAGCCGGCAGCGAGACGGGGATCGGCGAGACCGGCGTCTGGGTCGGCGCCGAGGTCCTCTTCACCAGAGAAGCGCTCGCCTACGACCCCGACAGGGACTCGTGGCGATCGTTGACCCCCTCGCCGGTTCCCGACGCGATCGCCGTCGCGGCCACCCCGTCGGGAGCGTTCCAGTGGGGGCACTGCCCCGAGGTCGCCGACGACGACCCGTGCGCCCGGCCCGGCTCGGTGATCGACGGCGGGGCCCGCTACTCCCTGGCCGACGACACCTGGACCGAGCTCCCCGCCGACGACGGCCCGGACCCGAGGGCCGACATGCTCGCGGTGACCGTCGGCGACGACGTCGCCGTGGTGCCGGTCCGGAGCGGCCTCGATGTCCCGACCGCTTCGCCTGGCGTGCTCGACGGTCCATCGGGGACGTGGACCATGCTTCCGGACTCCCCCGCCCGTGCCGGCGGCCGGTCAGACCTGGTCGCCTCACCGCTCGGCCTCGTCTACGGCGGCGGCAACGTGGGGACGACCGTGCTCCGCCCCGGCGCCGAGCAGTGGCAGCCGCTCGGCCCGGACGCCCTCGTGTTCAACGGCGGCGCACTCGGACTGGCTGGTGATCGCGTCGCCGTGACCGGGATCGGGGGCACCTGGGTCTTCGAACCGGGTGAGGCATCGGCCCCGTGCCCGGCCCTGACCGGCCAGGAACACGTGGTCGGTCGGCTCGTCGTCACGGCGCTCCCCGTCGGCTTCGTCGCCGCCGGACCGGTGGAGGAGGCGTCGACGGAAGAACCTGTCGGCGAGAGCGGCGATGCCTCGTGGACACAGCGCTTCGTCGACCCCGACGGGAACCTGCTGTCGGTGTCGGAGGTGAACACCTACGACCCGCGATCAGCCGTCGCCGACGCACACCGTGGTGCGGCCGCCGAACAGGTCGAGATCCCGATGTGTTGGGAGGCCATCGACGGCATCCGGCCCGGCACACGCCTCGTCACGGTCTCCGGCGACGACGCGGGCGTCGTCGCCGGGACCCAGACGTGGGAGTACGGCGCGTTCGTCGTCCGTGGCGGTCCGTCGCTCACGCGGGACGACGTGCTCCTCGTGGCCAGCGGGATCCGTGGATGACCGAGGGCTGGTCCGGCCCTGACGACGTCAGATGAGCGAGGCGGCCCAGGCGGCGTGGAGGTCGGCATACTCGCCGCCCCTCCCCCGCAGGTCGCCGGGTGACCCGTCCTCGACGACCCGGCCGTCGTCGACGACCAGGACCCGGTCGGCGATCTCGACCGTGGTCAGCCGGTGGGCGATGATCACCGCGGTCCGATCGGCGAGGAGCGTGCGCAGCGCGCGCTGGACCAACCGCTCGGACGGGATGTCGAGCGAGCTCGTGGCTTCGTCGAGGATCAGCACGGCGGGGTCGGCGAGGAACGCCCGGGCGAAGGCGAGCAACTGTCGCTGGCCGGCGGAGAGCCGGGCCCCCTTGGCCTGGATGTCGGTGTCGTATCCCTGCGGGAGCTCCTCGATGAACGTGTCGGCGCCGATGGCTCGAGCCGCAGCTTCGATCTGGTCGCGCGAGGCGTCGGGGCGTCCGAAGGCGATGTTGTCGGCGACGGTGCCGCTGAAGAGGAAGTTGTCCTGGGTGACCATCACGACCGCTCGACGGAGGTCGTCGTCGTCCAGCCGATGGAGGTCGATGCCGTCGAGTCGGACCACGCCGTCCGTCGGATCCCAGAATCGGGCGACGAGGCGGGCGATCGTCGACTTGCCTGCGCCGGTCTCGCCGACGATCGCCACCGTCTGGCCGGCCGGGATGACCAGGTCGAGATGGTGCAGGACGGTGTCCGCTCCGTAGGAGAACGACACGCCGTCGAACTCGATCGCCCCGGTGGCGAGCGGGAGCGAGATGGGGTCGACGGCGCGGCCGACGGTCGGTTGCTCGTCGAGGACGCCCGACAGCTTCTCGGTCGCGGCCGCGGCGGCCTGGAACAGGTTGTAGAACTGCGAGAGCTCCTGCATCGGCTCGAAGAACTGGCGCAGGTAGAGGATGAAGGCCGCGAGGACGCCGATCTCGATGTGGCCGTCGATGACCCGGGTGCCGCCGTAGAACAAGACGACGGCGGTCGTGAGCCGACCGGCGAACTGCACGCCGGGTCCGTACGTCGCCGCGAGGCGCGCCGACCAGACGTTGGCGTCGCGGTACCGCCCGTCGAGGTCGTCGAAGATCTCCTGGTTGCGTGGTTCGCGTCGGAACGCCTGCACCGCCTGGATCCCGCCGAGCGACTCGACGAAGTGCACGATGACCAGCGCCACGGCCTCGCGGGTCGCCCGGTACGCCTTCTCGGAGTGGTGTCGGAACCAGCGAGTGAGCAGGAAGAGCGCAGGCATGACGGCGAGCGAGGCGACGGCGAGCACCGGGTCGAGGACCACGAGGATCACCGCGATCCCGACCAGGGTCAGAACCGACGTCGTCAGCTGCAGCAGACCGTGGCCGAGCAGCTCGGAGATGGCGTCGACGTCGCTCGTCTGGCGGGAGATGACCCGACCCGACGTGTAGCGCTGGTGGAACCCGATGCTGAGGTCGGTGAAGTGGCGAGCGAGCCGGTGACGGATGTCGACGATGACGTCTTGGCCGACGCGTCCCGACACGAGGAGGAACGCGTTGAAGGCCACGGCTCCGACGACCGTGGCCGCGAGGAAGCCGGCGGCCACGAAGAGGATGGGACGGATGGAGCCGTCGCCGCCGTCGAGCAGCGGGGGGATCCCCTCGTCGATCGCCTTGCCGACGAACCACGGCCCCGACAGGTGGGCGACCATGTTCACGCCGATGAGCGCAGTCGCCCACAACATCGTCTTCTTGTGGGGACGGAGCAGCGAGGCGAGCAGCTCGCGGCTGCGGGAGCGCAGCAGCGTGGCCAGGCTGCCCTGGACGTCGTCGATGTCCTCGGGTGCGACGCCACGCCACGAGTCGATCGACTCGTCGCCGGTCACATCGAGCGCCACGGGGTCGTCGGTGCTCACGCCGTCACCTCCGTGTCCTCGCTCTCCTGGGCCAGGATCGCCCGGTAGCGGGGTTCGCTGGCGAGGAGTTCGGTGTGCGTGCCGGTGGCGACGATGCGGCCGCCGTCGAGCAGCGCCGCCCGGTCCGCCAGCGCGATGGTCGAGGGGCGGTGCACGACCACGAGCGCGGTTCGGGTGGCGAGCAGCGGACGCAGGGCCTGCTCGACGAGGGACTCGGTGTGGACGTCGAGCGCGCTGAGCGGGTCGTCGAGGATCAGGACCGTGGGCATGGCGATCACCGCCCGGGCGAGGGCGAGCCGCTGACGTTGGCCGCCGGAGAGGTTCATGCCCTGCTCACCGATGCGGGTGTCGAGGCCCCACGGCAGCTGGTCGACGAAGTCGGCATGGGCGATCCGCAGCGCCTCGGCGATCTCGTCGTCGGTGCAGTCGGGCTTGCCGACACGCAGGTTCTCGCGGACGCTGGCGGAGAAGAGCGTCGCCTCCTCGAACGCGAACCCCAGGTGGCGCCGGAGGCTGGTGACCGTGAGATCGCGCAGGTCGTGGCCGTCGAGCGTGATCCGGCCGGCGGTGGGGTCGTACAACCGCGCCAACAACGTGGCGACGGTCGTCTTGCCCGACCCGGTGGCGCCCACGAGCGCCAACGTCTCCCCCGGCTCGATCACCAGATCCACCCCATCCAAGACCGTTCTGGGTGCGCGATCTGCCATCTCCCGTCCCGATTCTGCACCCAGAACCGGGGCTTGGGGGGTGGTGGTGGCGGGGGTG
>JBFIHN010000048.1:0-13003 GCA_041601775.1 Acidimicrobiales bacterium | reverse complement strand
TTCTTGCACCACGACGGGCGCCCGTTCTACGGCGGCACCTACTACCCGCCCCGGGGCCGTCAGGGGATGCCCGGGTTCGTCGACCTCCTCACGGCGATCGACGACGCGTGGCGCAACCGGCGGACCGAACTGCTCGAACAGGCCGACCAACTCACCGCCACCCTCGGGCGGGGCGGACGCCTCGACGCCGGCGCCGACATCGTCCCACCCACCGTGCTCGAAGCCGCGGCGTCACACTTCCGGGACCAGCACGACGACGCGTGGGGAGGGTTCGGCGGCGCACCGAAGTTCCCCACGCCACAGAACCTCGACTTCCTGGTGCGTCAGCTCGCCCGGTCCGGATCGGCCGCCGACCGGGCCATGGTCGAGACCTCGCTCGACGCCATGGCCTCCGGCGGCATGTACGACCACCTCGGAGGCGGGTTCGCCCGCTACTCGGTCGACCCTCGGTGGGTCGTGCCCCACTTCGAGAAGATGCTGCACGACCAGGCCGGGCTGCTCCGCCTCTACGTGCACGGCCACCAGGTCACCGGCCACGACCGCTACGCCCAGGTCGCCGACGAGATCGTCACGTACGTGCTCCGTGACCTGCGCCGAGACGACGGTGGCATCGCGTCGGCCGAGGACGCCGACTCGCTCGACCCGGACGGGTCGTCGGTCGAGGGCGAGTTCTACGTGTTCACGCCCGACGAGGTGCGCGAGGTCGTGGGACCCGATCTCGCCGACGCTGCCCTCGCGTTCTGGGAGTTCGACCGCCCGGCCAACTTCGAGGGCCGGTGGATCCCGGCCCGGACGGGACACCGTGGCGACTGGGAGCGCACCGACGACGTCGACCGGGCCCGCGACCGACTCCGGATGCAGCGCGAGACCCGGCCCCGGCCGGGCCTCGACGACAAGGTGCTGACCGAATGGAACGGCCTCTGGATCTCGGCCCTCGCCGAGGCCGGCGCCGCCCTCGACCGTGACGACTGGGTCCGTGCTGCGTCCGACGACGCCCAGTTCCTCCTCGACCACCTGCGACGGGCCGACGGGCGATGGATGCGCTCGTGGCAGGCGGACACCGGAGCGAAGCACCTCGCCTTCGCCGCCGATCACGCCGCCATGGTCGACGCCTTCACCCGACTGTCCGAGGCGACCGGTGAGGCCCGCTGGATCGACCACGCACGCGACACCGCGGACCGGATGCTCGAGCTGTTCTGGGACGACGTCAACGGCGGCCTGTTCACCACCGGACGCGATGGTGAACGACTGGTCGCACGCGACAAGGACCTCCAGGACGGCGCGATCCCGTCGGCCAACGCGAACGCGGCGGTGGCACTCCTCCGGCTGGCGGCCCTGACCGGAGACGACCGTCTCCGCGACCGGGCGGAGTCGATCCTGCGTCTCGTGGGCCCGCTGGCCGCCGAAGCCCCGTCGGGCTTCGGCGTGCTCCTGGCGGCGCTCGACCTGCACCATCACGGCATCACCCAGATCGTGGTCGTCGACCGTCCCGACCTGGTCGAGGTCGTGCACCGCCGGTACCTCGCCGGCGCGGTGGTCGCCTGGGGCGAGGTCTACGACTCGCCGTTGTGGGAGGACCGACCACCTGGGGCGGCGTACGTGTGCCGCGACTACGCGTGCGGGCTCCCGGCGACGACGGCCGACACCCTTCGGGACCAACTGGCCTGAGCCGTCACCACCGGTTGCGATGGACGATCTCGTCGAGGGTCACGCGCTCCCTCGTCGCGCTCCGCCCCGGCTCGTCCGGCGCGGGATGCCCCAGGGCGATGGTGCCCAGGGCACGCCGGTCACCCGGGACGCCGAACGCCGAACGCACGCTCGCTTCGTGGTCGAACTGACCGAAGAGACAGGCGCCGAGACCGGCCGCCGTGGCCGACAGGAGCAGGTTCTCGACCGCAGCACCGCCGTCGATCCACCAGTACGGGACCGGCCACGAGTCGGCGTCGACACCCAGGCCCGTGGCGGACTTGTCCGCCTCCGCATAGCGCTCGACGTAGGCACTGGGGCGGACGTACGGGATCACGAGCACCGGTGCAGCCAGCAGCCCCTGCCACCGGAAGCCGGCACGATCGGCGAGCGTCGTCTCCCAGTAGCGGGCCACGTGCTCGTCGCGGAGGACCAGGAGTTCCCAGGGTTGGGTGTTCCCGGCCGACGGGGCCCGCCGGGTCAGGTCGAGCAGGTGGTCGAGCAGCGCCTCGTCGACGGGCGCGTCGGTGAACGCGCGCACCATGCGACGCTTCCGGATGACGCGTGCGAACGGATCGAGTCCGTCCGCGGACGCCGTCACGACGAGACGAGTTCCCGGGCTTGCGCGAGGACGTCGCGCCCTCGGTCCGACTCGAGTTGCCGGGCGGCCGACTCGTAGGCGATACGGCACACGACGTCGTTGCCGTCGCGCCGCATCATGTTCCCGCCCATCGCCGCCAGGTCGTCCCTGGTCGGGCGGAGCAGGAGCACGCGTGCGCCGGCACCGCGGGCCTGCGCCACCTCACGCACCAGCTTGCGTTGTGCGAAGCTCCGGACGGCGAGGTCGAGTCCTCGTGGCGGGCTCGTCGGATCGAACGCCATGGGAACCGCGCCGATGATCACCTCGGGCGCGATCTTGGTCGTGAGGTCGAGGTTCGTCGTCGAGTGGATGCCACCGTCGACGAGCGTCCGACGACCGACCCGCATGGGCTGGAAGAACGCCGGGATGGCGCACGAGGCCTTGACCGCGGTCTGGAGGTCGGTACGGACCGGGTTCCGTCGGCCGAGCACCACCCGGCGCCCCGTGCGCACGTCGACGGTGACCAGCCACAGCGGCTTGGCCGACCATTCGGTCCCCATGAACTGCGACAGGGTCTCCTCGGCGTCCGCGATGGTGAAGAAGCCGCCGGGGAACAGACGGCGCAGCGTCGCCGGCAACGGTGGCACCGGGACGCGCATGGCCGATCGTTGGAGCACGTACAGCGATCCGATCAGCCGGCGGAGCGCGTCGGTCGGGCTCTCCCAGGCGGCCGCCCACGGACTCTCCCCCGGCTTCTCGATCTCGTACTCGTCGTGCTCGCCCAGCGCGGCCAGCCACAGTTCTTCGGTCGACAGACCGGAGCGGACGATTGCTCCGACCATCGATCCCGCCGACGTGCCCACGATCAGGTCGGCGTCGTCGGGTCGGTAGCCACCGACTTCTTCGAGCGCGCGCAGGACGCCTGCGTGATACGCCATGCCCACGGTTCCGCCGGCGCCGAGGACGAGTGCTGTGCTCACCGGCCCAGTCTGACAGCGCATCAGACCCGGTGACCGCATCGGGGTCAGTTGAGCTTGTCGAGGTCCTCGGCCATGGCCCAACCGAAACCGATCAGGCAGTCACCGTTGTCCGGTTCGACGTCCTCGAAGAACGGGGCGTGCTCGGCGACGCGCTCGGGCTTGGTCGACACGTGGTCGAACACCAGCGCCCGGTTGCCGTCACCCTTGATGCGGAAGGCACGATCCTCGTACCGGCTCGGCATGATCCCGAATCGCTTCGCCAGACGACGACCCCACGCCCGCTCCTCGCCGGAGGCCTTGTGGCCCTCGCGAGGAACGATGTCGGACAGGGCCTTGTAGGCCTCGAAGGGCGAGGCGTCGGACATCCGGGTCGCGACGAGCACGTCTTCGTCGGGGAAGGCCAGCACCGCACGGCGGAGCTCCTCGGCCATCAGCGCCCGCAGCACGGTGTCGCGCTTGGCGTTCTGCTTGATGGCGGCGACGCCGATGAGCACACACGGCGTGCCGCCGATGCGTTCGAGCGTCGAGTAGGTGAAGCCCTTGAGCTTCCCGGCTTCGCGCGCCTGGGTGACCAGGACCCACTCTTCGGCTTCCTTGGTGAGGGTGCCGATCTCGTGTGGAGCGGAGCACTCGGCGCACAGATCTGCGAGCTCGCTGAGCTCCACATCGCTCAGCCCCGTGCAGTCCTTGGTCTCGACCTCGATCGACATCCGTGTCTCAGCCCCCGTGAATCGCCGGAATGGGTATCGGATAGTCCAGTCCGAACCGAGCCCTGGGCGCAAATCCCCGTCGGTCGGGCCATGCGCCACCTGGGGTCGGTCAGCCCGGATCGGTCGATCCGGGTGGCGAGTCGACGAGCGAATCCGGGCCGAGGAGCACCCGGATCTCGGCCATGAGGCCGCCGCCGGAGTCGACGCCATAGGCCGGCGGGAGTCGCAGGATCTTGTCGGCACCGAGGTGCAGGAGGACCGGATGGTCGCCCGGGTGGTCGAGCAGGAGCTCCTTGAGCTGGTCGATCAGGCCGGCGTTGAGACGGTTGGGCATCACCGCGATCCGGAAGGGCTCCGCGACGTCGGACACGCCCTCCACCACGTCGATGTCCATGGCGATCAACTTCGGGATGTCGTCGCGTTTGTCGACCTTGCCGCGGACCAACACGATGGCGTCGTCAGCCAACTTGTGGCCGTGCTCGGTCATCGTCCGCGGGAAGATCATCGTCTCCGCGTTGGCGCCCAGGTCCTCGAGGACGAAGACCGCCATCAGGTCGCCCTTCTTGGTCCACTTGCGTTGGAGGTTGGTGATCACACCGCCGAAGGTCTTGATCGACCCGTCCTCCATCTCGACCAGGTCCGAGAGCGTGCCGTCCGTGCGGCGGGCCAGGAAGTCCTCGGCACCGAAGAGCGGGTGGTCGGACACGTAGAGGCCGAGCATCTCCTTCTCGAACGCGAGCTTCTGTGCCTTGGGGAACTCCGTGTCGGGGATCTCTTCACGCTCGTCGAAGCTCACGCCCCCGGCCTCGGCGGCCATGTCGCCCCCGAAGAGGCTCTGGATCCCGGCGTCGGTCTCCTTGCGACGGGCGATGGTGTGGTCGATGATCGATTCGAAGGCGGTCAGCAGACCCTGGCGTTTGTGTCCGACGGCGTCGAACGCCCCCGCCTTGATGAGGGCCTCGACCGTCTTCTTGTTGAGGACGCCCGTGTCGACGCGCTCGCAGAAGTCGTAGAAGTCGACGAAGGGACCGTTGGCGTCGCGCTCGTCGAGGATCAGCTGCACGAGGCCGGTACCGACGCCACGCACGGCCGAGAGCCCGAAGATGATCTCGGCGCTGCCGTCCTCCTTGAGCTCGGGTGCGAAGTTCATCCACGACCGGTTCACGTCCGCGACCGTCACCGGGATGCCCATCGCCCGGCACTCGGCCAGGTAGATCGCCGCCTTGTCGAGGTTGCTCTTGACGCTGGTGAGCAGCGCCGACATGTACTCGGCCGGGTAGTTCGCCTTGAGGTAGGCGATCTGGTAGGCGATGAAGCCGTAGCCGTAGGAGTGTGACTTGTTGAAGGCGTAGTCGGCGAAGGGCTCGATGATGTCGAACCAGGCCTTGCCGAGTTCCCGTCCGTAGCCGTGCGCTTCGCAGCCGGCCTCGAACTTCTCGCGCTCCTTCACGATGAGCTCGCGGACCTTCTTGCCGCAGGCCTTGCGGAGGTTGTCGGCGTCGGCGAGCGAGAAGCCGGCGAACTTCTGTGCGATCCGCATCACCGACTCCTGGTAGATCATCAACCCGTAGGTCGACCCCAGGATCTCCTCGGCATCGGGGTGCAGGTACTCGATCGGCTGCCGGCCGTTCTTCCGGTCGGCGTAGTCGTTGTGCATGTTGGCCGCCATCGGCCCCGGGCGGTACAGGGCCACGAGGGCGGCGACGTCCTCGAACTCGGTCGGTGCGAGCGACCGCATGAGGGCGCGCATCGGTGGTGACTCGAGCTGGAACACGCCGACCGTCTTGCCCGCGCGCAGCAGCTCGTAGGTCGGTTCGTCGAACAGGTCGACGTCGTCGATGTCGAGATCGACACCGCGGATCTCCGTGATCAGCTCGAGTGCATCGGAGATGATGTCGAGGTTCCGCAGGCCGAGGAAGTCCATCTTCAACAGGCCGAGGTCCTCGACACCGTGCATCTCGTACTGGGTGACGACCGGCGCCTCCTCGAGCGGCTTGCCCGGTTCGGGCTTGCGCTGGATCGGCAGGTAGGTGGTGAGCGGCTCCTTGGTGATCACCACCGCCGCGGCGTGGATGCCGTCGGAGCGGCGGAGGCCCTCGAGCCCCTTGGCCACGTCGATGACCTCCTTGGAGACCGGATCGGCGTCGTACATCTCGCGGATCTCGGTGGCCATCTTGTAGCCGTCGGTGTACTTCGGGTGCTCCTCGAAGCAGGCATAGAGCGGCGTGTCGCGCCCCATGATCAGCGGCGGGACGGCCTTGGCGATGCGGTCACCCGTGCCGTAGTCGTGTCCCAGCACCCGGGCGGCATCGCGGACCGCCTGCCGGGCCTTGATCGTGCCGAACGTGATGATCTGGGCGACGTTCTCGCGGCCGTAACGCTCCGCCGCGTACCGGATCATCTCGTCGCGGTACCGGGTGTCGAAGTCCATGTCGATGTCGGGCATCGAGATGCGGCTCGGGTTGAGGAAGCGCTCGAAGAGCAGGTCGTACTCGATCGGGTCGAGGTCGGTGATCCAGAGCGTGTAGGCGACGGCGCAGCCGGCGGCGGAGCCACGCCCGGGGCCCACCCGGATGTTGTTGTCGCGAGCGTGCTTGATCAGGTCCCAGGTGATGAGGAAGTAGCTCGAGAAGCCCATGTCGCCGATGACCTGGAGTTCGTAGACCAGGCGCTCGGTGACCCGGTCGTCGAAGTGTTTGCCCCACCGCTTCTCGGCCCCTTCGAAGACCAGGTGGCGCAGGTACTCGTCGTCGTTCTCGAACCCGGGCGGCAGCGGGAAGTTCGGGAGCTGTGGCTTGCCGAACTCGATCTCGACCTCGCACCGCTCGGCCACCCACAGCGTGTTGTCGCACGCCGTCGGCAGCTCACGGAAGAGGTACCGCATCTCGTCGGCCGACTTGAGGTAGTGGTCGTCGCCGTGGAACTTGAAGCGGTTGGTGTCGCTCATCTGTGACGCGGTCTGCACGCACAGGAGAGCGTCGTGGGCCTTGGCGTCGGCACGATGGACGTAGTGGCTGTCGTTGGTGGCCAGCAGCGGGGCGCGGAGCTTCTTGGCCAGGGCGGCGAGGCGCGGATTGGACCACTGCTGCGCCGGGATGCCGTGGTCCTGGATCTCGACGAAGAGGTTGTCGCGCCCGAAGATGTCCTGGAGGCGGCCGCCGAGCTGGACGGCGTTCTCGAAGCGCTCGTCCTCCGACAGGTGGTCGACCTGTTGTTTGCCGGGATCCATGATCGCCTTGGGGACCAGGGCCTGCAGCACGTGACCGCCGAGGCATCCCGTGGTGGCGATCAACCCCTCGCTGTGCTCCTCGAGCAGTTCCCAGTCGACCTTGGGCTTGCGGTAGTAGCCCTCCATGAACGACCGCGAGGCCAGCTGGATCAGGTTCTTGTACCCGACCTCGCTCTCGGCCAGCAGGGTGAGGTGATACCAGGGCTTGCGACCGCCCTCGCCCTCGCCGCCGGAGTCGTCCATCTTCCCGCGGGCGGCGATCCGCTCGGTCCGGTGGTCGTGGGCCATGTACGCCTCGGTACCGAGGATCGGCTTGACGCCGCGGTCCTTGCAGGCCCGGTAGAAGTCGAGGATCCCGTACATGTTGCCGTGGTCGGTGATCCCGAGCGCCGGCTGGCCGTCGGCGGCCGCGGCGGCCACCAGTTCGTCGAGCCGAGCCGCGCCGTCGAGCATCGAGTACTCGGTGTGGACGTGGAGGTGGGTGAAGGAATCAGCCACCGAAGTCCCCTCTCGCCGGTGTCGGCGTGTCCGGGCGCGTGCGCGCCGATCAGCAGATGTCAACACGTTCTCCACAGCTGTTCTCCACAGCTGTGGACGAATCACATTCGTGTGATTCGGTGTCGGGCCGACGGTAGCAGCCGCTCACCGCTTCCGGACGGGGCCCGGCGCTCCGCCGGTGGACGCGTGTTCGGCGGCGTCGATCCGGCGCCAGGTGTCCAGCCGCGCCTCGAGCGCGTCGACCGGTCCGGGGACCGTGCACACCTCGCCCGAGACGATGACGTCGACGTCGTGGGCGCGGAGGAAGTCCCCCACGCGCGCCAACAGTCGGGCATGGAAGACCGCCGCCCCCTCCGCCGCGGTCTCCGGGAGGATGGTCGCCACGTGGTGCGTCCGGCCGTCGTGACCGTGTGCCGCACGATCGATGGTGCGGATGCCGCCGTCGAGCAACTGTCCCAGTTCCCGGAGCACGTGGCGGCGACGACGCACCGGCAGGGCATCGACCTCGGCTGCAGGGATCTCCACGAACGAGACCGAGAAGATGGTCTGATACCGCTCGGCACGCGCCCGCTCGAGGCCGACGTCGTCGACCAGGAACCGCGCGTTGTGCACGCCGGTCTGGTCGTCGATGGTGTCGTGGCGGTCGAGCTTGTCGAGCGCCATCTCGAGCGTCGAGCTCGCCCAGCCACCGGCCACGCCGAAGAGCAGGTAGCCCAGCCCGCGAGCGACGACGACGCCGGCGAACGCACCCCACCCCGCCGCCTCGATGGCATCGGACCGGAGCACGACGTAGACCACCGTCGCCCCGACACCGGCCACGACGCCACCGGCAAGCCCCCAGAACAGCAGGGCGACGAAGATCGGTGCGAACAGGAGCGTGCCGATCACCTCGACGTGGTCGACCGACCGTGCGAGCAGACCCGCGACCACCACACCCAGGATCGCGAGGCCCACGACGATGAGGCGTCGGCGAGCACGCGCATACCCGAGCCGGGCGAGCTCGCCGACGACGCCGTGCTCGCTCACCCCGCTTCCTGCCACCGGGCGCACAGTAACCACCCGAGCGCTACCAGGTGTGGTCTGGCGGCAGGTGTGGTTTGCTGGCCCCGATGTGGATGCTGCCGACGAGCCTGCGGGCCAGGATCGCGGTGGTGACGCTGCTCGGCATCTTCCTCATCCCCGTTGCCACCTCGAGCCTGCGGGGCCTGCCCCATGTGCTGACCTGCCAGGCACGGGTCGACGCCACGCTCGAGATCGCCAGCACCACCGCGGACGACACCGTCTTGTTGTCGGCGGACACGATCACCGCCGGCGAGGACGAGGGCCTGTGCGGTGGGCTCGACGTCGACCTCCAACTCGCCTCCACCACCGAGGACGAGGCGGTCGTCGTCATCGAGATCGCCAACCGGACCGCTGTCGACTGGCAGGGGTCGGTCGAGCTCGAGTTCTCCGGCACGTCGATCCCGGTGCCCATCGGAGCGATCGACGCCGGCGCGACGACGACCGACACGGTCACGCTCCGCATCGAACCCGGCCGCAGCTACGAGATCCGCGGCACGCTCCTCGTCGGACCGTGATGTCGGCGGGCGGCGGACCTGCGGCGGACTACAGGTACGTGCCGGTACCCGGCCCCGGTCCCTCGGGGATGTCCGGGCCCTGACCCGCGTTCAGCTGGTGACGCATCTGCTCCAGTTGCTGGCGTGCCGCGGCCTGCTGGGCGAAGAGCGTCGCCTGGATCCCGTGGAAGAGCCCCTCGAGCCAGCCGACCAGCTGGGCCTGGGCGACCCGGAGTTCGCCGGCACTCGCCGGCTGGTCCCCGAACGGGGACGCCAGCCGGGCCAGTTCCTGGGCGAGGTCGTCCGACAGGGCACCCGACAACTCGGTGACCGACTGGTCATAGATCTCCCGGAGACGGTCGCGCCCGGCCTCGTCGAGATCGGCGGCGCGCACCTCCTCGAGGAGTTGCTTGATCATGGCCCCGATGCGCATGACCCGTCCGGGCTCCTCGACGGCCTCCGTGCGTGGTTCCTGCTCGTCGGTCGACGTCGACGGCTCCACCAGCTCGCCGCGCTCGACGGCGTCGTCGGCGGCGACGGCGTCGTCCACGGTGTCAGCGTCGGTTCGGGGCACGTCCATGGGACCCTCCAGGGTGATCGATCGGTACGTCAGGCCTGCGCGGCGATGAACGGAACGAGCATCTCGGCCTCGGTGAGCGAGCCATGCCGTCCGATCAGTTCGTAGGGGCCCGTGTCCTGCGAATCGACGTAGGAGACATCGTCTCGGGCGACGAGCGCCACGTCACCGAGACGGTTCCGCAGCGCCGGATCGACCCGCGGACCGAACCAACCCTCGTCGATCATCTGGTCACGGGTCACGACCCAACCGGTGTCGGCGTGGACCGCCGCCGCCTCGAGCAGCTGCCGGGAGCGACCGGGACGGGCGTGCAGCCAGCGGAACCGGCCTTCGCCCGACTGCATCGACAGATGCGCCCGGATGCCGGGGTCGAGTTCGACGGTGTTGGCACCGACCTCGACCTGCCCGTGGTCGGCGGTGACCGCGAGACACGTTCCCCGGGGCAGCGTGTGCAACAGTTCGGCGACCAGGTGGTCGACCCACCGCAGTTCGCTGTCGTAGTGGGCGTCGAGTCCGTACTCGTGGGCGACCTTGTCGATGCCTTCGTAGTACGCGTAGACGAAGGGTTCGCCCGAACGGACGAGACGATCGACCTCGGCCACCAGCGTGCCCAGGGTCCGATAGCCCACGAACCGGGTGCCACCCAGATGGGCATCGGTGAAGCCCGATCGGGCGAACTCCGCTCGGGTGACGACCGGTGGGCGCTCGCCGCCGAAGGGGTCCTGACGCTGGAACTGATGCGGTGGGATCCGCCGTCGGGCGTCGCCCTCGTCGGTCGCCCAGCGCAGGACGTTCAGGATCTGCCCGTCGACGGCCATCCGGTAGCCGAGGATCCCGTGCTCGCCGGGTGGGAGCCCACTGGCGATCGAGGTGAGAGCGGTCGACGTCGTCGACGGCGCGACCGTCGTGATGGGACCACCCTCGAGCACCCCGGTGATCGTCGGCGCCAGCGCCGTCCGTTCCTCGAGCTGCCGCCACCCCAGGCCGTCGATGACGAGGAGCACGGAGGACTGCTCGGCCTCCGCGACCGCTCGCGGAACCCAGTCCGCGACGTCGTCGGGTGGGTGCTGCACCGCGGCCGCCACGTTGGTCACGCACGGGCCGGTGTAGTCGGGAAGATGAGGTTCGTCAGCCACCGGCGGTCCACGCTACCCACCGCGATCGCGGTCGCCGCATCCAGGCGAACCAGGTCGCGGTGACCGTGCACATCGGGCCATTGCCGGCAAGCTTCCCGGACCGGGCGAGGCCGTGCCCTACGATGCCCGACCGTGCGCGTGTCGACGAGAGGGGACTACGCCAGCCGGGCACTCCTGTCGCTGGCGCTCGACGGCGGAACCACGCCGGTGTCGGTCCGCGACATCGCGACGCGCACCGGACTGCCACAGCCGTACCTCGAACAGATCCTGTTGGCACTCAAGGGCGCCGGACTCGTGCGATCCAAGCGCGGCGTCGGCGGCGGCTACATCCTCGCCCGTGATCCTGCCGACATCACGCTGGGTGACATCGTCTCCGCGGTCGACGGTCCGATCACCCTCGGCGACTTCGGCGCCCCGCACACCGATGGCGCGTGCGACCACGAGGGGCAGTGCGTGCTGCTCGCGGTCTGGGGCGACACCGCCGAACACATGCGCCGACACCTCGACGCGCTCCACCTCGACGACCTCGTGGCCATGGCCCGCGGTGAGCGAGCGTGGCCGATGCCGCCCCACACGGACGACGACCCCGACTGACCGGTCACCGCCGACGCCCTCAGGGGCGGAACGCAGGTTCTCCGACGGTGGCCGTCTCCTCGGGGCGGAGGCCCCCGACGGGCGCATCGGCGCGGAGCTGGTCCGTCTCGCCGACGTCGACGAGACGGACGCTGGCACGAGAGGCCAACGCTCGCAGCCTCGATGCAGGGCCCACCACGACGACGCCGAACACGACCGCGTCGTCGCCCGCGGCCTCGAGCAGGCGCCGGTACCGTTCGATCTCTGTCGCGTAGAAGGCCTCGTAGTCCGGATCGCCCTCGACGGTGGGTGCGATCTCCTCGAGTTCGGCCAACTGCTCCGTGGCGTCGTCGACGACGTCGGCCAGGGTGCCCGAGACGTCGCGGGTCGAGACCGGGCCGCCGCCGACCACGGCGACGAGATAGCGGTCGAACTCCAGACCGTCGAGCAGATCGTCGACGGTTGCCGCGGTCGAATAGCCCGTGAGGGAGACCACGGCGACCCGCCGGCCCTCCACCTCGTCGAGCGCGTCCCGACGCTCTCCGACGTACCGTTCGACGCTGACGCCGGCGGAGGGGCCGAGGCGTGCCGTGGCGACCTCGGCGAGGCCGGTGTCGCGTGCGCCGGCCACCGTCGACGCACCGTCGTCGCCACGGTCGCCGGCGAGCACCATCACGACGCCCGTCACCGCCGCGGCGAGCGCGACGACGAAGAACACGAGTGTGCGCCGGGCCGCCCGCAGGTCGCGGTCCACGCTCTCGCTCGCCGCGGGCTCAGGTGAGTCCGGCGACGACGTCACGCAGGTCCTGGGGCAGGGGGCTCTCGAAGGTGAGCACCTCGCCTGACCCGGGGTGTTCGAAGCCGAGGAGCTCGGCATGCAGGAACTGGCGCGGCGCGGCGAGCGACTGGCGCGCACCGCCGTAGCGGGAGTCACCGACGACGGGGTGCCCGATGGCCTGCATGTGGACGCGGATCTGATGGGTTCGTCCTGTCTGCAGCCCGCAACGCAACTCCGTGCACGGCACCGGGAGGTCGAATCGGCGCTCGACCTCGTACTCGGTCCTGGCCTCTCGTCCACCGACGACGACCGCCATCTTCGTCGGTTCGCGGGGTGAGCGGGCGATGGGCGCGTCGACCAGACCGTGGGGTTCCTCGACGTGACCCCACACCAGGGTCCGGTAGCGACGGGTCACGGTGCGCGCCCGGAGGGCATCGGTCAGCGCCGTGTGGGCCCGAGCCGACCGGGCGACGACCAACAGTCCGGACGTGTCCCGGTCGAGGCGGTGCACGATGCCGGGACGGATGGGATCGTCTCCCACGCCCACCAGCTCCGGATACCGGGCCAGCAGACCGTGGACCAGGGTTCCGCTGGCGTTGCCGGCTCCCGGGTGCACCACGAGACCGGCCGGCTTGTCGACCACGATCACGTCGTCGTCGTCGTGGACCACGACGAACTCCACGCCGTCCTCGGCCACGAG
>JBFIHN010000047.1:0-13030 GCA_041601775.1 Acidimicrobiales bacterium | reverse complement strand
GGTGACTGCGCAGGGAAGAGGTCGATCTTGGATCGTGTGCGGTTCGTCGCCCATCGCACGACGCTGTTCACGAGGCGTGGGACCAGCCCGGATCCGCCCAGGAGCTCGTCGCCCTCCGGGAAGTCGGCGTGGAGCCTCTTGAAGGGTGCTCCGTGCCAGAGCTGCACGATCATGGCCCGCCCGACCAGTGTCCTGTTCACCTCGCTGGGGCCGGTGCCGAGAACGACGACCCCGGCCCGGAGGCTGAGCAGGAGACCGCGCAGGCTCCGCTTGGCGACGGCGGTGTACCCGAGGCGTCGAACTGCGTCGGCTTCGGCGCTGGTCTGTGCGAGCCAGACCGCTTCCACGCCGCGATGGCCCGCGGCGACGACATGCTCGAAGAGATAGCGCGGGTTGTCCTTGAAGCCCTGGGCGTAGGCGAAGACCCAGAGTCCGGGGCGACGAGGGGCGCCGTAGGCGATCGGCCACGCCAGGGGGTAGAGCGGCACGAGCATGTACCGGCGCAGATTTCGGGCACGCAGGTGTCCCTTGGGCGGTGAGCTGACCCCCGCGGTCTCATCGGTAGAGTCCGCTCGATGTTCCTCCACGTCGCCACGGTAACTCGCGTCTGTGCGGGCGGAGCGCATCGATGACGGACCCCGAGCGCCCCGTCGTCGCCATCAACACCCTGGCGGTCAACCCGTCGAACGCCGGGTCCCGCACGATGGTGACGGAGATGGTCCACGCCTTGGCCCAGGCGGCACCGGACTTCCGGCTCCTCCTCATCTGCCACCCGGGCAACCGGGAGCTCTTCGATCCCGACCTCGACGCCATCGTGATCGACCGCGGCCTGCACAAGCTCCCGCGGCGCATCGCCTACGACCTCTGGAACATCCCCCGTCTGGTGCGTGACCGCGCCGACGTGTTGGTGACGCCCTCGAACATCGCACCGCTGTACTGCCCGATCCCGCAGGTCGCCGTGATCGGCGCCCATCTGGTGCTCCCGTCGTGCCAGGAGGCATCGCTCCCCGAGCGCATGCCCTGGTTGAAGATCCAGTACTTCAAGTGGCCGTTCCGGCGGTACCTCAAGCAGGCCACGAGGGTGTTGGGCATCTCGCAGTTCCTGGCCGACGGGGTCGTCGAGGAACTCGGGATCGACGAGGCGAAGGTCCGCGCCATGCCGCTCGGGGTCCATCCGCCCGCCGCCGGTCCGACGCGCGACGGTCGCGACGACACCGTCCTCTTCGTGGGGACGCTCTACCGGTACAAGGGTGGGGAGACCGCGGTCCGCGCCTTCGCTGCCGCTCGCCCCCAGCTCCCGGCGACGGCTCGTCTCGTGTTCGTCGGACGGGACAAGAACGACGAAGCAGCGCGGCTGGCGGCCCTCGCCGAGGAGTGCGGCGTCGGCGACGCCGTCGAGATCCGTGGACCCGTCGACGACGAGGAACTCGAGGCACGCTTCCGTTCGTCGGGGGTGCTCCTGATGCCCTCGATCTGCGAGGGGTACGGGCTGCCGGTCGCGGAGGCCATGGCCTATGGCCTGCCCGTGATCGCCGCGGCCGCCACGGCGCTGCCCGACGTCGCCGGCGACGCTGCGATCCTGGTCGAACCACGCGATGTCGAGGGGTACGCCCGAGCCCTGATCGACGTCCTGACCGACGACGACCGCCGCCGCTCGATGACCGAGCGGGGCATCGAGCGAGCCACCGAACTCGGTTGGGAACAGACCGGCGTCGCGCTCCGCGCGGCGATCGAGGAGTCGTTGGCCGCGGCCCCCGCCTGAAGGACCGAAACCCAGGACCCTGCTCGAGGTCGGCCGGGCTCGCTGATCACCCGTGTCCCCCAGCCGTCCGCCGCAGGGAATCGGCGTGACTAGTGTCTCCCGCCGTGAAGCACGTCTGCCGCTCGACCCGAGCCTCCTGTTCCGCACGCTCGATCCCGGCGACGTCGTGACCGCAAGCAAGCGGAGCGCCGGCCGGTCGATCGAGCACCTCGTCCGCCGCTTCTCGGTCGTCGCGACCGACCGCGAAGTCCGGAACGCCTACCGGGCGCGGTCGCATCTGCGGGCGCTGCGCCGGATCAATCCCGATCTCCAGGTGCTGGGCGTCGCGGACCAGGGCGGCTCGACGTTCGTCCACGCAGCCGACGAGGTGATCACGCCGCTCCTCCTCTCGCGCGGTCACTTCCAACGCAACGATTTCCAGCGAGGCTGGGACCTCGCGCAGCGGGTTGCCCCACGACCCGGCGCACGCACGTTCGTCGACGTCGGTGCCAACGTCGGCACGACGACCGTGTACGCCGCTCGCACGGGTGATTTCGCTCGTCTCGTGTCCGTGGAGCCGAGCCCCGACAACCTGCGCGTCCTGCACCTGAACGTGCATGCGAACGATCTCACGGACATGGTCACGGTCGTGGAGTCCGCATGCGGGGGCGAACGGGGCACCGTCGAGTTGCTCGAGTCGACCGTGAGCGCCGGCGACCACCGGGTACGACGCACCGGGGAGATCCCGGCCTCGCATCATGCGACGGTGCAGGTCCCGCTGACCCCACTCGACGCGATCCTGTCGGACGCCGAGGTGGATCCGTCCGACGTGGCGATGGTGTGGGTCGACACCCAGGGCCACGAGCCCGCCGTGCTCGCCGGCGGCGACGACGTCGTGGCCTCCGGCGCCCCGTTCCTCGTCGAGTTCTGGCCCGAGGAGTATGCGATGTCCGGAACGCTCGACGACTATCTCGTCGACCTGGGCGAGCGGTTCCGGGGCTACATCGACCTGCGCGGGTCGAGTGACGTGGAGCAGCACCCGGACTCGCTACGTTCGCTGGCCGACCGCCTGCTCAGCGAACACCACGGACAGACGGACCTGCTGCTGCTGCCGGCGAGCTGATCGCCGCCGATCAGGTCGCGGTGGTGTTGCCCGGGCGTAGCCGCCGTCGGGTCGTCGTGACCACCGATCGGGCCGTTCGCGTCAGGCGCGACGACAACAGCAACCGCGTCGTCTGCGTGATCGGGACCCGGTGGAAGAGGTGGTAGTTGGCCCCGTTGCTGGTGAGTTGGTAGCCGAGCCGTTCGGCGACGGTCTCCAGTGAGCGGATGGTGTGGAGGGCGACGTGCTGGCCGGAGTCGAGCGCGTAGTAGTACCAGTCGTCGGGGTGTGGCGGTCGGCCCGGTGGCTGCAGCTGGGTGGTGAAGAAGATCCGGTCGTTGTGTCCGGCGAGCTCGGCGAGCTCGCTGACCGGATCCGCGATGTGTTCCATGACCTCGACGGCCGACACCAGGTCGTAGGACGTGGACTCGTCGCCGTCGAAGCCGACAGCCAACAGGTTCTTCGCGTACCCGTCGACCGTGTAGTAGTCGAAGCCTCGGTCCCGCAGCATCCGTGCCAGCGCGCCGTACCCGCCGGCCCAGTCGAGGTAGGTGCCGTCGGTCAGTCGCTCGCTGCGGATCAGCAGCTCGATCACCCGGCTCATGATCCTGCTGCGATGGAGCAGCGCTCGGTCTCCGTCGTAGATCGCGCTCTCGTAGGCCCCGGGCAACCACTCTCGGCCTCGAGCGAGGATGAGACCACAGCCCGTGCACCGGTCGAAGAGGACGTCGTGCTTGCCCATGACGACGGCCGAGGCGAACTCGTCGAGAGGCCCGTCGCAGACCGTGCACGATTCCTGGGTTGTCGGGATGCTGGGCACGAGCCGAGCCTAGGCCTAGGGTGGGTGCCCCACTACCGACGGTGGTCGTCATGGGGCGGAGATCAGGGAGCACAGCCGGAGCACATGAGCACGCGTCGCCGGATCATGCAGACGGCGGTACCGACGGTGAAGCGACACCGAGACCGCCTCGACGACCCTGAAATCCGCAACGGTCGGCGGTTGGTCCGGGATCTCCGCAAGGCGCCACCCGACGTCGTGGTGTTCGGGGACTCGTTGTGGAAGTTCGTCGCCTCCTACGACGAGGATCAACGACGGCTCGCCCCGCTCGTCGAGGAGCACCTCGCGCCGGGCGTGACCCTTGGCGCGTACGTCGGAGCCGGGTACAACGCGCTCCTCATGCGTTCCTACGTGCACCTGCTCCGGGAGCACGACGCCCGCCCGGTGGTGATCGTCCCCCTGACGACCCGCCTGGTCGCCTCGGCCTGGCGGCACCATCCCAAGTACAACTACGAACGCGTCTCCCGCATGCTCCTCGATGTGGACGGGTCCACGCCGCTGCGCCGCATCCAGGCGAGGAGTGCGGACGTGAGCGGACAGTTCGCTGCCTACGAGCGTCGGCCGATCGACACCTGGGCGGGCTCGATGACGATCCGCGACCTGCGCCGTCGGATCCTCGATCCTGCGGCGTTCGACCTCGATGCGGAATCGGCACGACGGATGCTCTACGCCTACCACTACGGCGAGGAGGTCCGGGAGTCCGATCACCCGATCGGTGAGGTCGAGGCGTTGGGCCGGGCGCTGGCGGAGGCGTCGGTCACCGTCGTCGCCTACGAGACCAGTGTCCCGGTGGTCGAGGGAACTGCGCTGTGGGGCGAGCAGTTCCGCGAACGGGCGTCGGCGACCCTCGCGCTGATGGGCGACGCGCTGCGACGGGGCATGGGGACCGACGTGCCCATCATCAAGAGCGGCCTGGTGTTCGAGACCTCGGCGTTCATCGATCCTGCGGACGGCAGCGAACACCTCAACCAACTCGGTCGGCACCGCTACGCCGAGCTCCTCGCCGGAGCGGTCAACGAGGTCGTGGCTGCTCGGTCACGCAGATGACCGGTCACGTCGCCGGAAGAGAACTCGCTCGCTCGACCTGCCGGTAGCACCGCCACCACAGGGCGGCACCGATGATCCACGTGAGCACCAGCGACCACATGTAGCCCTGCTCGTCGCCGAGCAGTGCCCCGACGACCGGGATGGCGAACTGGAAGCCGCTGATCTGCAGTCCCACGATCATGCTCTCGCTCACCGCGCGGGCGGCCCGGAGCCCGACGACCGCTCCGCTGGTGACGCCGAACAGCATCGCCGAGAAGCCGGCGGGGAGGATCAGCGCCCGTGCTTCGGGCCAGCTGCGCCCGAGGATGGCCTCACCCAGGGTGGTCGGCAACAGCAGGCCCACGACCAGGATCGCCACGGCGACGCCAGCGAGCAGGCCGGACACGAACAGGACCCGACCACGCTGCGCCCGGAGATCGGTGTCGCCGGTGAGCTCGGGTACGAAGGCGACCATCAGCCCGGTCGCCAGATTCTGGATCGGGCCGAAGAGGACCTGGGTCGCCCGGACTGCGCCGACCGCGGTGACCCCCACGAGTCCGCCCAGGATCAGCGTCGTCACCTGGAACACGCCGAGCGTCGACACGAAGACGACGAGGTACCGCCACCCGAACGACCATGTCCGCTGGTACCAGCGGATGGTCGGACGGGGGATCCGACGCCCGTGGGTCCACAGCGCCCACGCAGCCGAGATCGTGCCCGAGCCGCCCCAGACGGCGACGAGCACGGCCGGGGTGATGTCCCAGAACACCGAGGTGGCCACCAACCCGATCGCGAGGGCGACCGCCCAGATCACGTCGAGCGCGAGTGCGCGACCGGGACGGAGCAGGGCGAACTCGATGAGTCGCGCGGCATCCTGGAGCAGGAGCCCCGGCATCACCAACGCAAGCACCAGGAGCGGAGCGCCGAGTGCACCGCCGACGGCGATCCCGAGGGCGACCAGGAGCCCCGAAGTGGCGAGGCCCGTGCCCAGCGCGCCGCCGAGCAACGCATGCCCGTCGTCCTCCGCGACGTCGTCCTGGAAGACGAGCGCGGTGCTCCCGAGCGCCGAGCGGCACACCCCACCGGCGGTGGCGGAGATCAGGTAGGCGACGCTGAACGCGCCGAACCCTTCGAGATCGAGGAACCGAGCTGCGAACAGCGTGATGAAGAGGTTGGTCCCGGTGGACAGCGCCTGGTCGATGACCGACGCGCCGACGCGGCTGCCAAGACCACGGGTCGCGCCCCGTCGAGGCGGATCGATCGTGGGGTCGGGCACGACGGTCCCGGTCACCGCACCAGGGCGAACGGCTCGACCGTGCCGGCCACGACCGTGCCTGCGCCCAGTACGGCACCGTCACCGATCGTCGCGCCGCGCAGGACCGTGCAGCCGGTGGCGACCCACACGCCGTCACCGAGCACGATCGGTGCGTTGTCGAACTCGAACGTCGGCGACCGACGGTCGTGGCTCCCGCACACGAGGCGCGCTCCCTGGGAGATGCAGGTGTTCGATCCGATGGTGACCGGCTCGAGGTTCATCATCCACACGTCCTCGCCGATCCACACGTCGTCGCCGACCGTCAGCTTCCACGGCCAGTGGATGCGGACGCGATGACGGATCAGTACGTCGGTGCCGATGTCGGCGCCGAAGGCCCGCAGGATCGCCACCCGCAACCGTGACGGACACCACCACTTCACGAACACCAGGTTCAGCGTGGCGAACCACAGCACCAGCACGGGGAGCGGTCGGCCCTTGTCGTAGCCGTCGCCGCGGAACCCTGCCAGCGATCGGATGTGGGTCACTGGTCGGGGTGCTTCTGGGCGAACACGAACCACACCGACTTGAGGGGACCCGGGAGGTGGTGCGCCGTCGCGAGCGCCGTGGCGAAGAGCTCGGACCGTCCGGCGTAGAGATGTGGTTCCGTGTCGGCGGTGTAGGCGTGCAGCGCGAAGCGGGGCGCGGGGAACAGCTTCTCGAGGTCCCGACGCGTGTTCATCTGGTACGCGGTGGGGAAGGTGTCGACGGCGGCCTTGGTCGGTTGCAGCCGGTTGAGCGCCCGGACGTGGAGCCGGTTGGGGACCAGGCGGGCGCCGATGGCGATGTAGCCCCACTTGTTCGGTGTCACGGCGCAGATCCAGCCGCCCGGTCGCAGGATCCGTTCGAGCTCGGCGGCGGCCCGGTCGGCCTGGGCGACGTGCTCGAACGTCCATTCCGAGACGACGAGGTCGACGCTCGCGTCGTCGACGGGAAGTCGGCCGTCAGCGCCGATGACCCGACCGTCGTCGACGCGCGGATTGGTGAGGACGACGGGATCGACGTCGACGCCGATCACCGTGCGGTCGGGGCCCCGGAGCTCCTGCAGTTGTCGCCGGAACGCGACCGGATCGTCGGCGACACGGCCGCGGCCGGCACCGAAGTCGACGATGGTGGTCGGCCCCGGGCGTTCGGCGAGGAGCGCCTGGACCCGCCCGTAGAACGCAACGCTGCCGTCGACTCGGCTGTACCCCCCGGCGGCCACCTCGGGGAACCGCTTCGCTTGCTGGGGGTTGGTCATGCCTCGATGCGCGACGGGCGCCGGCGAGCGACCCGATCCAGTGCGGCGGTGTAGTCGCCGCCGTAGCCGTAGGAGGTGCCGAACTTCACGCCGTTCAGGACGAGCCCGAGCACCGGTGCGCCGACCTGCTCGAGCGACTCGAGGGCCTGGCGCACGACCTTGCGCTTGGTCGTTCGGACGTCGACGATGACGAGGACGGCATCGACGAGCCGAGAGACGATCGCGGCGTCCGCGACGGGCACGACCGGTGTCGAGTCGATGATGACGGTGTCCGACTGCTCGGACAGCACCTGGACGACGGAAGCGGTCGCTCCCGAGGACAGGAGTTCCGACGGATTGGGCGATGCGGTGCCTGCGCACAGGACACGGAGGTTCGTGTCGCCGGTGGCAACGGTGTCGCCGAGGGTCGAGGTACGGAGCAACACGTCGGTGAGCCCGGGCGTGCGCGGTCGCTCGAACAACTGGTGGATGCGCGGACGACGGAGGTCGGCACCGACCACGGTGACCCGTTCGCCGCTCTGCGCGAAGGCGCAGGCCAAGTTGGCCGCGATCGTCGTCTTGCCCTCGCCCGCGACGGCGGAGGTCACCTGGATCACCTTCACCGGCCGTTCGAGGCCGGCGAACATGATCGACGTGCGCAGGTTGCGGAAGTCCTCGGTGGCCGCTGATTCGGGGACGTCGCGCACGGTGATGAACGACGGCCCGTGCGCTCGGTCCGTTGCGATGACCGGCAGCATGGCGAGAATCGGGAGGTTGGGGGCCACGGCCAACAGGTCGTCGAGCGTCCGGATCCGTTCGTCGAGCGCATCTCGGATGAATGCGGCGACGAGGCCGAGGAGCAGCCCGATCACGATCCCGAAGATGGTGTTGGTCACCGGCTTCGGGGAGACGGGCTCGTCGGGCACCTCGGCTGGCGTGAGGAGTTGGGCGCCGCTGGACTGCGCGAGGCCAGCGGACAGCTGGAGGTTGTCGAGCTGTTGCTGGTAGAGGCCGCGCTGGCTCTCGAGGGGGGTCGCCGCAGCCAACACCTGCGGTTCGACCAGTTCCCGTTGCTCGGTCAACGTCGAGTCGTCGGGATCCAGGGCCAGCAGGGCGTCGATGTCGGTCAGCGGCCTGCGGACCTCGGCGATCTGACCGTTGATGCCGTCGATGCGGGCCTGGATCTGCGTCGCTGCGGCGAGCACGTCGTCGATCCGTTGCTGGCGCCGGACGTCGATGTAGACCTCGACGTAGAGGTTGACGAGTTCGGCGACGGCCTCAGGGTCGGTGCCGGTGAGCCGCACCTCGACGACATCGGTCGTGGTGGCGTTCATCGTGACACGGACGTCTTCGGGCTCCAGCGGCCCGTCGTATCGTTCCTCGACGGCGGCGCTCACGGTGCCGGACTCGAGCGCACGGACCTCGTTGCTCAGTTGGCGGCTCGCGTTGAGGTAGTCCGCAACGGCGTTGCTCGACGAGTCGAACTGGGACCCGGCGCTCTGGCGGTTGAGCAGGACCTCGGCGGTGGCGCTGTACTTCTTCGTCTCACTCAGCGAGAGCGCGAGCGCGATGACCACGGTGCAGGCGATCACGGCGACGATGATCCGCCACCGGCGCTGCAGGACCTCGAGGTAGGTCCGAAGATCCTGTGGTTCGGGCGCCACGCTTCCCTTCGGACTCATAAGGCGCAGATACTAACGATCGCCGTCTGATGCCCGAATTCACGCGGCAGCACGGGGTCGGGGTCCGGTCGGCTCACCGCACGACGGTCGGCGTCGTGACCGGGCCGGAGAACGTGGTGGGGGATCCCGCTCCGTGACGGATCTCCACGTCGTAGTGGTCGGGTTCGGTCCCCCCTCCGGGCTCGATCCGCAGCGTGTCGTCGAAGTCCACCGATCCGTCGCTGACGAGGCGGGCCTCGACGCGGACGGAGGACTGCGGCGGGATCTCGACCGGCACGTGCGCGACCCACCACCCGTCCTCACGGGTCTGGACGACGTCCACCAGCTCCCCGCCCACGCGGACCTCCTCGGTGGGCATCGCCGTGTGGAGCAACAACGTGCTGCGGTTCGTGCCGAGCGGCGGCGGCGGGTCGAGGAACGATCCGATCACGTAGAAGGGCAGGCCGCTCCCCGGGGCGTCGTTCGACAGGTCGATCTCGAGGTCGGCGCTGCGTTGGCCGGCCTCGTCGGTGGCGGTGTAGGTCACGGACCGTCGGAGGAAGGAGTCGATCTTGTTGCCGGTGGAGTTCACCGACGTGACGAGGAGCGCATCACCCGTGGGCGCGGTGAGCGCGCCGCCGACGCCGATGCGGTCGAGGAACGCCTCCGCGGCATCGGCGAAGGTGAAGACGTTGAGGTGACCTTCCGCCACCAACGGCGCGAACAGCTCGCCGAGCACCCGTGGCGACGGCAGGTCGGTGTTCTGGAGCCGGTCGAACACCACGTCGGAAACCGTCTCGAGCACCTCCCGACGAGGTGCTTGTTCGTCGGGGAACTGGAGGTACTGCCCTCGGAGGAGGAACTCCTCCACGTTGTCGGCGGTCAACGGGCCGTCGACGCCGTCGACGGTCACCGGACCCGTCACGGCGACGAGCGCGGCCAACGCCGCGGGATCGAACCGCAGCACACCGTCCACCGGCTCGCGGCCGTTTGCTTCCCACAGCCCCGCCGCCAGCGTCGCGACGGCAGGAAAGTCCATCGGGATGGTCACGCTGAGCAGCGACCGCGTGACCCCGTAGGACAGGTAGGGGCGGACGTGGCTGTCGCCCGGATCGAAGACGCTCTGGTCGGGAGTCGCGGCGTCGAGGAATGTCTGGCTGACGCTGCCGTGGTCGACCACGTCGAGGCGGCCGTCGTCGACCACGACCTCGGCGTACGCCCCCGGGAAACCGAACCGGCCGCGCGCCTCCGCCGGCGAGGTGAACAGCACCAGGTAGCGACGCTCGCCGTCGGCGCCCAGGGCTCCGGGCAGCACCTCGGCGGCCTCGGCGGCCAGCGATGTCTCCTGCTGGCCGTCGGCGGCGATGCGTCGCAGGTCGTCCAACCGTTCGCGGATCGGCGGCAGGAGGGGGCCGGGCAGCCGATCGTCGATGCCGTCGATCACCGCCTCCAGCGAATCGTTCAGGCGATGCAGCGGATTCCGGAGGCCGGCCAGGACCCCGACGTCGAGCCGTCCCTGTTGGAGGGTCAACGAGTCCAGGTCCAGGGCCGACGCGGTGCGGCTGCCTCGATCGACCACGACGCGGACGTCGTCGAAGGCCGTCAGGATGGCGTCGACGTTCTGGGCGGTGCCCGGGACCATCCGGCCGAAGAATCCGAGCCGCTCGAGTCTGGTCCGGGCCCGGTCGATGTCCGTGGCCGACTGCTCGAGAAGACCCTGGGCCGTGTCGATGTCCCCGGCCCGAGCGGTCGCGATGCCCTGTTCGAATCCGAGTGCCGCGGACGCCACGTCGTTCTGGCTCAACGCCATGCCGACGCCCGCCGCCGCGGTGGCGACCAGCGACGCGACGGTCAGTCCGACCAGCCCGCGTACGACCATGCGCCGCTCGCTCGGTGGCATGTAGCGCAGCGCCGACGAGGCGATGACCACGATGACGGCGACGAGCTGCAGCGTGGCACGGCCCGGAGAGGCTCCGAGGCTGGACCACAGGATCGAGACCATGGCCAGTCCCCCCGCCAGCCCCCGGGTGAAGACGGCGGAGCGCTCCATGTGCCGACCCGCGACGATCGCGAGGCCGAGCGCGGCGACGGCGATGAGGAACGCCGGCCGGCCCGAGGCCAGCGTGATCACCAGGGCAGCGGCGAGGTACAGGGGCAGACGCCGGGTGCGGCTGGCCAGGTACGCGACCGTGCCGGCCGATGCCGCCAACCACAGACGGTCGAAGACGAGCGTCCCGACGGGTTCGGCGGGCACGAACGCCCCGGCGGCCGCGGCGAGGATGACCGCTGCGGCCCGTCGATCGCTCGTGCGGAGGCCGGCCCCGTCGATGAGGTCGACCGACTTCTTGTTGCGCGACGTGGGTGACGACGGGAGAGAACTCGGCAGCGACGGGCGAGACACCTGCTGATGATGGCGGATGGGCGCCGGCCGCGCACATCAGCGGTCAGCCCGGATCTGCCCGCCGGAACGGCCGTGACCATCGCCACCGGCGACTGCAGGAATTGCGGGATGCACCACTACGCTCGCCGCCGGATCATCCCCACGGGAGGTGTTTGGTGAAGGCGCAGCTGGGAGTGTTCGGCGACCTCGGACGTTCTGCTGGCCCACGATGATGTGGTCGTCGCGTTCTCTGCCGGATCCGGTCATCGGGGTCTTCGTCGGCGTCGTCGGCGGGTATGCCCTGCTCTCGCTCCCGCCACTGGTCGCCATCGCGCTCCTCCTCGGAGTGCTTGCGCTCGGCGCGGTGAGCAGTTTCAGTCACGTGGACCGGATGGCGACGTCGCTGGTGATCCTGACGGCATTCACGATGCCCATGGGCGGCCAGTTCATCGCCGGCGTCCCGCTGCCCGACATCGTGCTTCCCCTGGCGGTCGGGGCGGGGATCCTGGTTCGCGTCAAGGAGGGCACGCGCCGCCCCTCGGTCGGGACCTATCGCCTGTTGGTGGCCGGCGTCGTGATGATCGCGGTGAGCGGCCTCATCGGGGCGGTGTTCGAGGCGCCCGGCCCGTTCCTCTACCAGGGCACGTCCACGCCGCTCCAGGACGTCTCGGGCTGGGGGAACAACATCGGGAACCTGGTCAAGTTCATCCTCGGAGCCTCGCTCCCCATCATCTTGTGGGTGCTGACCGCGCCGAGTCGGGCCCTGTGCCGGCGCATCGCGGAAGCGTTCCTCCTGGGCTGTGCGCTCAGCGCGGCGGTGGGGCTGCTGTTGCCGATCGGTCGGTTCGGTCCCCGCTGGATCGGGTTGGCCGTGAGCCCGATTCCCTTCGGCGAGATCTGCCTGCTCGCCATGGGCCCAGCGGTGGGCCTCCTTCTCCTGCGCCGGCGGCCGCATCTCCTGAGCCTGGTGGCCATCCCCCTGCTCGGCCTCGGCGTCGTCATGAGCGGCTCACGTTCGGCGCTCGGCGGCATGCTCATCTTCCTGGCGGTCATCGGTCTGCTCACGAAGAACCGCATGGTCATCGGGTCGGTGCTGTGTGGGGTCGTCGCGGTCCTCCTCGTGCTGGGCCTCGGGTTGGTGACGCCCCAGGGCGAGAGCGCCGTGTCCCGGATCCTCGGGAACACCTCGACGGCGTCGAACTCGGACACCATTCGATCCGATCTCGCGGAGAAGGTGCTCGATCGGTACTGGGAACGACCCATCACCGGGAACGGCCTCAACTACATGCGGCCCTCCCACAACTTCTACCTGGGGTTGCTGGCCTCCGGTGGGGTGCTGGGCCTGGCGGGCTTCGCCACGATCGTGGGTGGTGCCGTCACCCGGATGTTGGCGCGGCGGACGGACATGCTCGTGGTGGGGATCACGGCGAGCTTCCTCGGCTATCTGGCCGCGGCCTACTACGACTACACGTTCTGGTGGCGCTGGCTGTGGTTCTACATCGGGATGGTCTATGCGATCGGCGCGACGTCGACGTCGACGTCCGGCCGCGACGCGTTCCTCGCCGAAGACGACGTCGCGGCCGATCCGGCCGACGTCAGGAGCGGATGAACAGCCCGTCGAACTGAAGCGCCCGCCCGGTCGAGGTGTCCTCCCAGACGTTCTGCGTCAGACCCAGGACCAGTCCGTGATCGGCGAGGCGCTCGATGGTGTCGGTCATGAGCTCCCGTTGGTTCTCGTACATGGCAACCGG
>JBFIHN010000046.1:0-13458 GCA_041601775.1 Acidimicrobiales bacterium | reverse complement strand
GGCGGGACCGTCTCGCGGGCGAACGTGTCGCCGTCGCGCATCTCGGGAGCCAGTGCCTGGCGGGCGAAGGCGTCGACGTCCGCGACGACCTGGGGTGGGAGGTCGTACGCGAGACCGGCACCCGATGCCAGGTCGTAGCCGTGGATGAGTCCGTCGAAGGCGACGAACCGGGCGAAGACCTCGCCCGGGACGTCACCGAAGGGCGCCGACACCGTCCGTTCCATGGCGCCGGGGCTGTTGACCGCATCGAGCAGGTCGGCCATCGCGTCGTGGAACTCGGCGGCAGGAACGCCATCGGTGGCGGCGGGCGCCGCCGCCGGCGCCGGTGGCGCTTCACCCCGGAACCCGGGAGCGATGGCGGTCGCGATGCCGATCATGTGGTCGAGCACCCCTTGCACCGTGAAGTTCGCGCACGGTGTCGCGTTGTCGAGGTCGCTGGGCTCGAGCTTGTCGACGAGGAGGTCGAGTTTGGCGATGATGACGGCGAGTTGCCCGTTGGGTTCCATGGTCTGCTCCTGGAGGTCGCTGATGCGTTCCCTCAGGAGGCGTGACAATCGTTGTCACGATGGAAGAAGGCGGCGTCGAGGCCGGACCGTCCTCGAGTGCGTGGCCCGCGTCGGTCAGGAACGCCGGAGAGTGGGGTCCCGCCACATGCCCCAGGCCGACGGGCCGTCGGGCAGGACGATCTCCTCGGTGACGGCGAAGCCGTGGCGACGGTAGAAGCCGATGTTCGACTCCTTCGACGACTCGAGGTAGGCGCCGATGCCGTCGGCGTCGCAGCGGTCGAGCACCGGCGCGAGGAGGGCCGACCCGATGCCCTTCCCCTGATGGACGGGGTCGGTCCCCAACACCGCCAGGTACCAGTGCGGCTCCTCGGGATGGTGCGCCTCCATGACCGACAGTGCCCTGAGTGCCCGCGGTGCCCGGGTCCCGAAGGCCCGGGCCGTCGGCACCGTGTGACGGATGATCTCGCGCACCGGCATCTTCCACTGGTCAGGCGCCGCCCAGAGTGCGGCACCCTCGAGACCGGGCATGACGTGCACCTCACCCCGGCCCTGGAGCACGGTGAGGTCGACGGTGAAGAAGCGGGCGATCCGCGACACGTGGTGGCGCTCGGGTACGAGGTGGTCCATGATCGGATCGTCGTGGAACGACCGGGCGAGTGCCCCCGCGACCGTGGTGACCTCGTCCGGCCCGATCAGGCGGACTCCCGCGTTCGATCCCTGCATGGTGTCCGTCCTGTGGTCCTGCCGGAGTCTGGCGTCGACGTCGTGGACGTCCAGGTGGCTCCGAGGATTGCTCGAGCCGACGCTAAACCACCCGCCGGGGCCCCGTGCACGAACCTCACCGGACTTCGGGGCTCCGTAGCAGCTGCGCGAGGTGGGACCGTTAGCGTTCTCCGTCACCACGATTCGACGATCCCGACGAGGAGCTCCGGTGGGAGAGGGAAGAACAGTGCTGGTCGTCGACGACGATCCGGACATGTTGCTCCTGTGCCGGATGCAACTCGCCAGCCACGGCTACGACGTCGTGACCGCGTCGAGCGGGGCCGAGGCCCTGGTCGCGGTCGACAAGTACGAGCCGGATGCCGTGGTCATGGACTACACGCTGCCCGACATCGAGGGTCCCGACGTCGTGACCGCATTCCGTCGTGAGCTGGGCAGCGAGGTCCCGGTCGTGATGCTGACGGCGCGCACCAGCATCGAGGACCAGGAGGCCGCGTGGCGTGTGGGCCTGGTCGACTACGTGATCAAGCCCTTCGCCGAGCAGCGGTTGCTGGACGCGGTCGAGGCGGCGCTCGCCCCGGAACAGGCGGCCGACGCACAACGGCGGCGCCTGGACGCGCTCGACAAGCTGCGCGCCGGCGCCGTGGCCGAGTGGCGGCAGATGGCCGCGGTCATCGAGCACTCCGAGGACGCCATCATCACCAAGGCGCTGGACGGGACCATCACGAGCTGGAACCCCGCCGCCGGGCGGCTCTATGGCTACAGCGAGGCCGAGGCACTGGGCCGCAACATCACGATGCTGGCCACCGAGGACACTGCGGGCGAGATCACCGAGATCCTCGGGCGCGTCGGTCGCGGCGAGAGCGTGCGCCACTACGAGACGGTCCGGCAGCGACGGGACGGCTCCACGGTCCACGTGTCGCTGTCGGTCTCGCCGGTCGTCGGTGAGACGGGCGGCATCATCGGGGCGGCGGTGATCGGCCGCGACGTGAGCGAACGTCAGCGTGACGAGGAGCAGTTCCGCAAGGTGGTCGAGGCCGCCCCCGACGCGATGGTCATCGTCGACGCTGCCGGACTGATCGAGTTGGTCAACGCCCAGACCGAGAACCTCTTCGGATACCAGCGGGCCGAGTTGATCGGCCGTCCCGTCGAGATCCTCGTTCCGCATCGGTTCCGCGCCGGGCATCCGAGCCATCGTGGCGAGTACGCGAAGAACCCTCGGTTCCGGCCCATGGGCGGCGGGGTCGAACTGCGCGGGCTGCGCAAGGACCGGACCGAGTTCCCCATCGAGATCTCCCTCAGTCCCATCGAGACCGAGCGCGGCGACCGGGTGTCGGCTGCGATCCGCGACGTGACCGAGCGCGAACAGGCCGAGACGATGTTCCGCGGTCTCCTCGAAGCCGCCCCCGACGCCATCGTCGGCGTGGATGTCGAGGGTCGGATCCGTCTCGTGAACGCCCAGGCCGAAGCGCTCACCGGGTACACGCGTGAGGAACTCCTCGGACAACCCGTCGAGATCCTGGTGCCCCTCGACCTCCGGGAGGCGCACCCCGGACACCGTGACCGCTACTTCGCCGAACCCCGGACGCGTCCGATGGGCGCAGGCCTCGACCTGGTGGCGCGGCGCAAGGACGGCGTCGAGGTCCCGGTCGAGATCTCGCTGTCGTCGATCGAGACTGCGTCGGGTCGGCTCGTGTCGGCCGCGATCCGCGACGTGACCGAGCGGGCCGAGGCCGACGCCATGTTCCGCGGACTGCTCGAGTCGGCACCCGATGCCATGGTCATCGTCGACGCGGCCGGCAAGATCCAGTTGGTCAACGCCCAGACCGAGAACCTGTTCGGCTACGACCGCGACGAGCTGATCGGCGAGACGGTCGAGATGCTCGTGCCGCACCGGTTCCGCAGCCGCCATCCACAGCATCGTCTCGGCTACGTGGGCGAACCGAAGGCTCGTCCGATGGGCGGCGGTCTCGAGCTGCTCGGACTCCGCCGTGATCGATCCGAGTTCCCGGTGGAGATCTCCCTCAGCCCGTTCCACACCAGCCACGGGACCGTGGTGTCGGCGTCGATCCGCGACGTGACCGAGCGGGTGCAGGCCGAAGCGGCACGAACCGCGGCGTTCGAGCGTGAGCGTGAGGCGACCCGGCGTCTCCGCGAGGTCGACGGACTGCGCACCGACTTCCTGTCGACGGTCTCGCACGAACTGCGCACGCCCTTGACGGCGATCAAGGGGTTCGCCGGCCTCTTGTTGGCTCGCGGCGAGGCGATACCTGCCGAGGAGCGCGCCCACCTCGTCGAACGGGTGTCGGTCTCCGCCGACCGTCTCGAACACCTGATCAACGACCTGCTCGACTTCTCCCGACTGGAACGGGGGCTCCTGCGAATCGATCCCAGACCGCACGACGCCTCGTCGCTGGTCGGACGCTCGATCAACGCGATGGCCGTGGCGACGGAACGGCATCGGGTGACGAACCTCGTGCCCGAGGGCACGGTCGTGCTCGCCGACGCCACGGCGTTCGCCCGGGTGGTCGAGAACCTCATCTCGAACGCCGCCAAGTTCTCCGAGCCCGGATCGACCATCACGATCTCCGCCGACACGACGGACACCACCGTCGCCATCTCCGTGGCCGACGAGGGTGAAGGCATCGATGCGCCCGATCTCGACCGGGTGTTCGAGCGGTTCTACCGCGTGGGCGGGGCCGACAACCGCCGGTCCGGGACCGGGATCGGGCTGGCGATCGTCAAGCAGTTCGCCGAGGCCCAGGGCGGCGCGGTGGCCGTCCGCTCGACCCCAGGAGTGGGCGCGATCTTCACCCTGTCGCTCCCGGGGGCTCCTGCGGGGTAGCCTGTGGGTTCTTGAGCTGGTAAGAGACCGGCTCGCCATTGAGAAGAGATTGTTTTGGCTACAGGTACCGTGAAGTTCTTCAACGCTGAGAAGGGCTTCGGATTCATTTCTCGCGAAGACGGCGACGACGTGTTCGTCCACTTCTCCAACATCGCCGGTGACGGCTACAAGTCCCTCGACGAGGGTCAGAACGTGGAATTCGACGTCGGCCCCGGCCGCAAGGGTGACGAGGCGCAGAACGTTCGCGTCATCTGATCCACAACGGATCGCCGTTCGAGCCGCTGGCCCTCCGGGTCGGCGGCTCGTTCGCTTTTTCGGCCCGTTCGGCGCAGCCCGGTCCTACAGACGGGTGGCGCTCCAGGTACCGGGCTCGACGAGTTGGCCGAGGTTCACGTGGCAGCGGACGACCTCGCCTGCTTCGACCTCGTCGTCGAGTCGGAACATCCGGTTGCCCCAACTGGTCACCGGCGCCAGCGGAGACGTGGTGAGGATCGTCTCGTCGTCGAACAACGCCTCGAACCAGACGCAGAACCCGTCGACCACGCAGTCGGTGGTCGATCGGCGTTCGACCACGTGGTCGAGGGGGAGTGCGGCGACGGACTCGAGGGTGTGCAGGTCGAAGTCGAGGATCGGCTCGGGGTCACCGACCGTCGCGGCGACCGATCCGGGCCGAGCCCAGAGCTGCTCGCTACGGCCGAAGTCGAAGCGGCCCGCCACCGGCGATCGTTCGGTCGCCCGGAGGTCGATGCCGTCGGGGAGGTCGATGTTCCAGAACCGCCGCACCCGCATCGACTCGTGGAACGACACCGGCTCGACGTAGAGGCGGAAGTGCGCGGGAAGCATGCGTCCGCCCGGTCGCAGGACACGGTCGCGCAGGTCGAGGAGGTTCTGGAGCATGTTCTCGTTGAACAACTCGTCGCCCATCTGCTCGTGCAACACGACATCGACCGGCTCCGGTGGCGTGAACTCCCGACTGTTCGCCTGCACGAACTCGATGTTGGCGATGTCGTTGTGGGCAGCGATCTCGCGCGCCACCTCGATGAAGTCCGAGTGCTCGACGGCATAGACCTTGGCGGCACCTGCTCGGCTGGCCATGAACGCGAGGAGACCGGTGCCGGTGCCCAGGTCGACGACGACGTCGCCGGGCCGTACGTGGCGATGGATGGCGTCGTGATAGGCGCGTACCCGCACGCTGTCACTCAGCATCTCCTCGTGCTCGGAGAGGCCCGAGAAGTTGGTCTCGTTCTGGAGGTCGTAGACCACACCCATGAGCCAGTCGTTCGACGCCACCCGTCTGGCGCCGAAGCCGATGACCGATCGAGCGATCCGTTCGGCCGCGTTCGACCAGCGAGGGTTCACGCCCGAGAGGGTAACGCCAGCCGGGTACGTTGCTCGGATGACCGACGACGAACGACGCACGCTGGTGGACCGGTTCTGGGAGACCCTCGCACGACGCGACTGGGACGGGCTGACGACCTTCCTCGACGACAGCAGCGAGTACTGGGACGTGCCGCTCGGCCGCGAGAACGGCGCCACCGGTCCCGCCAACATCGTCAAACGACTCCAGCTCGGACTGGCGCCGCTCGCGGACTACACGAACCACCCCGAGTTGACGATCGTCGAGGGCGAGTACGTCGTGTCGATCCACTCCGAGTCGTGGACCTGGGACGACGACCATCGCTACACGCTCGAGTTCGCCACCCACCAACGGGTGGTCGACGGGGTCATCGTCGAATGGCGGGACTACAGCGACATGGGCGGCCTGATGGGGGCGGCACCGGCCTGGTGGCACGAGCACCTCGCCACCGCCGACCTCAGCTGGCGGAACCCGGACTGAGCAGGGTCAGGCCTTCTTGACGAAGGCGGCCTTCACGAGGAGTGAACGGCCGTTGACCTTGGCGTCGATCTCGTGATCGCCGGCCACGAGCCGGATCGACTTGATCTTCGTCCCGATCTTCACGCCGCCGGTCTTGCCGTCGACCTTGAGATCCTTGACCACCGTCACGGTGTCGCCCGTCGCGAGCACGTTCCCGTTGGCGTCGAGGATCTCGCCGAGCGAGTCGGAGGCCTCCGGGGTCCACTCGTGCCCGCACGTCGCGCACTCGAAGCCGTCGGCGGCTTCGAGGAGGTCGGGCATGGTGCAGATGGGGCAGGTCTCGTTCGCGCTCACTCGTTCTGTGTAGTCGGCGCGACGGGGACCAGTACGATTCCTCGGCTGTTGCCACGGCGACGCTTTCGACCACCACGCGGAGCGCCAGAAGCTGAGAACACGTGCCTGAACCGATCAAGAGCGGGCGTCGCTACATGCCGGGTCTCGACGGGCTCCGGGCCGTCGCGGTGCTCGCCGTCATCGCGTACCACCTCGGGATCGACGCACTGCCCGGTGGCCTCCTGGGCGTCAGCGTCTTCTTCACCCTCTCGGGCTACCTGATCACCGACCTGCTCCTGACCCAGTTCGGGGCGGGGACGTTCACGCTGCGGGCGTTCTGGATGGCGCGCTTCCGTCGGCTGATGCCGGCGCTGTTCGTCATGCTCGTGGTCGTCGCGGCATGGGTGACCGTGATCGGTCCCCACCAGGGCGCGCCGTTCCGTACCGCGGCAGCGACCGCGGCGGTCTACGTCAACAACTGGTGGCTGGTCTTTCGCGAGGTCTCGTACTTCGCGCAGTTCGATGCCCCCGGACCGCTCAACCACCTGTGGTCGCTGTCGGTCGAGGAGCAGTTCTACATCGTGTGGCCGGTCCTGCTCCTGGGCGCAGCGGGGGTGGTGCACGAACGTCGCGCCGGTCTCGTGCGACCTCGGCTCGGTCTCGGGATCCTCGCCCTGGCGGTCGTGTCCGTCGCCACGATGGTCGTCCTGTACGAGGCCGGGTCGGACCCGTCGCGGGTCTACTACGGCACCGACACGCGGGCCGCCGAACTGCTGATCGGCGCTGCGCTGGCGACCATGTGGCCGAGCCAGAAGCTCCGCTCGACCGTGAGCGACGGGGCCCGTGCGACGATCGATGCGGTGGGCGCCGTCGGCCTGGTCGGTATCGCCGCCATGTTCGTGTTCGCCGAGGAGTTCTCGCCCTTCCTCTACCAAGGTGGATTCGTCGTCCTCGCGGTGGCCGTCGCCGCCACCGTCGCATCCCTGGCGCACCCGGCATCGCGTCTGGCGCCGCTCGTGGGTTGTGCGCCGATGCGGTGGGTCGGCACCCGCTCGTATGGCATCTACCTCTGGCACTTCCCGATCATCGTGTTGACCACCCCTGCGGGGGCGGCCGGTCCCGGCCTCGTGCGTGGCGTCCTGCAGGTCGCCGCGACGTTCGCGGTGTCGGCGGTCTCGTGGCGTTTCGTCGAGGATCCCATCCGCCACGGGGCGCTCGGTCGGCTGTGGGCACAGTGGAAGCGAGGCGACACCCCGCAGATCGCGTCGACGCCGACGCTGCGGCGAGCGGCGTTCGTCGGTGTGCTCGTCGTCGTGGTGCCGGCGCTCGCCGGGTTCGCCGGTGTCAACGTCGTCGACGACGGTCCTGGCAACGAAGACCTCGCAGTCAGCGAGACCGTCACTGCCGAGCCAGCCGCTGACGCCGGCGCAGTCACGACGACCACCGCCGGCCCGGACGCCGATGCGCTCGGTCCCTGCACCTCGGTGGTGCACGTCGGTGGATCGACGTCGCTCGGTCTGGTGTCGTCGGTGTACATCCCCGACGAGGAAGCGCAGATCTCGGCGCAGTACGCCCGCATCGGTGCGACCACGCAGCACTACGAGATCGCAGGCGGGCGGGCGATCATCGAGTCGTATCGGGAGAACCCGGCTGCGCTCGACTCGGCGCAGAAGTGGCGCGACGCCGGCTACCGCGGCTGTTGGGTCTTCGCCCTCGGCACGATGGACGCGGCCAATGTCGGCATCGGCGCCCCCACGTCGCTGGCCGATCGCATCGACATGATGATGGAGATCGCCGACGGTGACCCGGTCCTGTGGGTCAACGTCAAGACCATCGCGACGACCGGGTCCTGGCGTGCCGAGGTCATGCCGCCATGGAACGACGCGCTCCTGGCTGCGTGCCCCGCGTATCCGAACATGCGGATCTACGACTGGGCGTCCGAGGTGCAGGACGACTGGTACGACACCGACGGGATCCACCAGAACCCGGTCGGCTACGTCGCCCGCGCCGAGAAGATCGCCGATGCCCTCGCGGCCGCGTACCCCACCGGGGTCGTCACCGACGAATGCGTCATCGCGTTGGGCGTGTGAAGCGCCAGCGGAGCGTCTAGCCTGTTGCGCAGAGTCGGCACAGGATCGGCTCATCACTGAAGAGAGATTGTCTTGGCTACAGGTACTGTGAAGTTCTTCAACGCAGAGAAGGGCTTCGGCTTCATCTCCCGCGAGGACGGCGACGACGTGTTCGTCCACTTCTCCAACATCGTCGGTGACGGCTACAAGTCGCTCGACGAAGGGCAGAGCGTCGAATTCGACATCGGCCCCGGACGCAAGGGCGACGAAGCCCAGAACGTTCGCGCACTCTGATCCCCTGAGATCTCGAGAACGAGCCGCCGGCTTCCGAGCTGGCGGCTCGTTCTCTTTTTTCGCACCCAGCCCGTGACCGCACCCACCGACGACGACGGCGACTTCGACCCCGAACGGTTGGCGGTGTGTGACTACTGGCGCTGCGGCGAACTGTTCGAGCGGCGTACCGCCAACCAGATCTTCTGTCGCAAGGCCTGCCGGAGCCGGCAGCGCAAGTGGGAACGATCACAGGTCCGCAAGGAACGCAAGGCCGCCGCGGCCGAGCGGCGACGACGTACGAGATGACATCGCCATGAGCCACGACAACGACGACGAAGACGACCTCCGTGCGCGGCTCCTGGAGACGACCGCGTTCTTGCAGGAGATCGCACGGTCCAAGGACGTGCTGTCCGATCTGAGCGCCCAGGAGCGCATGGCGCTCCTCAACGCCGCCGGTGATGTGTTCTGCGCCGACCCGGAGGAGCGACGGCTCCGGGTCAAGGCCAAGCGGAACAAGCGACGGGCAGCGAAGCTCGCACGTGACGAGGCGCTCCTCGACTCGACGGGCATCCGGACCCTGCGGTCGAAGCCGGTGTTCACCACGCCCAACACGTTCCCGCCCGAGGACTTCGTCCAGGATGATGTCGAGTCGCCGGCGTTCCGCGAGACCAGCGACCCACAGCACTGCTACATCTGCAAGACCAAGTACCACGAGGTCCACCACTTCTACGACCAGTTGTGTCCGGCCTGCGGCGACGTGAACTTCGCCAAGCGGTCCGAGCTCGCCGACCTCTCCGGCACGGTCGCGCTGCTCACGGGCGGACGGGTCAAGATCGGCTACCAGGCCGGCATCAAGCTGCTCCGCTGCGGCGCCGACCTCATCGTGGTCACCCGGTTCCCCCGCGACGCTGCCGCTCGGTACGCCGCCGAACCCGACTTCGCCGTGTGGGGAGACCGACTCGAGGTCTTCGGTCTCGACCTCCGGCACACGCCGAGCGTCGAAGCGTTCTGCCAGCACGTGGTCACGACGCGGGACCGGCTCGACTTCATCGTGAACAACGCCTGCCAGACCGTGCGTCGGCCGCCTGGCTTCTACCAGCACATGCTCGAGGGCGAGACGGCGGCGCTCGACGAGCTGACACCGGAGGTGCTGGCGCTCGTGGGTGCCTACGAGGGCCTGCGTGGCTACCACCTCCTCCCCGGTGAGGAGCCGGCAGCGCTTCCCGCGCTGCGGGCCGACGGGGCCGACGTGGCCGGGTTGACCCATGCGGCCGAGATGTCGCAGACACCGCTGTTGCCGGACGAACTCGAGGCGCAGGGCGACCTGTTCCCGGAGGGTCGTCTCGATCAGGACCTCCAGCAGGTCGACCTACGCGACCGGAACTCGTGGCGGCTGCTGCTGCACGAGGTCTCGTCGGTGGAGCTGCTCGAGACCCAGTTGGTCAACGCGATCGCCCCGTTCGTGCTCAACGCCCGGCTCAAGCCGCTCATGGAGCGCACGCCGGGGGAGGGCAAGCACGTGGTCAACGTCTCGGCGGTCGAGGGGCAGTTCTACCGCCGCTTCAAGACCACCAAGCACCCTCACACCAACATGGCGAAGGCGGCGCTGAACATGATGACGAGGACGTCGGCCACCGACTTCCACGCCTCCGGCATCCACATGAACAGCGTCGACACGGGGTGGGTCAGCGACGAAGACCCCGTGGAGATCGCCGAGCAGAAGCAGGCCGAGCACCGCTTCCATCCGCCGCTCGACATCGTCGACGGCGCCGCCCGCATCGTCGACCCGATCATCGACGGACACAACACCGGCACCCATGTCTGGGGCGAGTTCCTCAAGGACTACACACCGACCGACTGGTGACCCATCGCCCGGGGCCCGGGCGCAGGGAAGTGAGTGAGTGAGTGCTCACTCCGCTAGCGTTCGCGGCATGCCGAGGACCCTCGCCACCTCGACGCGGGCGACCGCGTTGCCGCCGGACGAGCGCCGTGCCGCCATCGTCGAAGCCACCAAGCCGCTGCTGTTCGAGCACGGCGAGATGGTCACCACTCGTCAGATCGCCACCGCAGCGGGCGTCGCCGAGGGGACGATCTTCCGGGTGTTCGCCGACAAGGACGAGTTGTTGGCGGCGACCCTCGAGGCGGTGCTCGACCTGTCGGACTTCGAGTCCGGCGTCCGATCGATCGACCCCGATCTCCCGTTCGAGGACCGTCTGGTCGTCGTCACCCGCATGGTCCGGCAGCGGATCGTGGACGTCTGGCAGGTGGTCTCGAACCTGGGGCCGAAGCTGAAGGACCGGGCATCGCGTCCGTTGGAGGACAGCGACGCCCTCGCCGAGGTCTTCGAGTCGGCGGCCGATTCGCTGACGGTGCCGCCCCAGAAGGCGGCCCGGTTGTTGCGGGCGCTCACGCTCGCTGCGACGCATCCGATGATCGCCGCCGATCCGATGGAACCCGAGGAGATCGTCGCGATCCTGCTCCGCGGCATCGAGGTGGGACGATGAGCCTTCGTCGCCTCCTGCGGTCGCACCTGGGCCCCTACGGGAAGCTCCTCGCGCTCGTCGTCGTGCTCCAGGCCATCCAGACCGGCGCGGCGCTCATGCTGCCCGGGCTCAACGCCGACATCATCGACCAAGGCGTGATCGTCGGCGACAACGACTTCATCCGCCGCACGGGTGCGGTCATGCTCGGATTCACGCTCGTCCAGATCGTGTTCGCCGTCGCCGCGACGTGGTTCGGTGCCAAGGCGGCGATGAGCTTCGGGCGCGACGTCCGGGCCAGCCTCTTCAACCGGGTGCTCGACTACTCCGCCGAGGAGGTCGGGTACTTCGGAGCGCCCTCGCTCATCACCCGCATCACCAACGATGTGCAGCAGGTCCAGATCATGGTCGTCACCGCGTGCACGATGATGATCGCGGCGCCGCTCACGATGGTGATCGGCGTCGTCCTCGCCGTCCGCGAGGACACCGGGCTGTCGGTCGTGCTCCTCGTGAGCATGCCCGCCGCCGTGCTCGTCCTCGGCAACGTCGTGCGCAAGATGGTCCCGGCATTCCAGTTGATGCAGGAACGTGTCGACCGGGTGAACCAGGTGCTGCGCGAGCAGATCACGGGCATTCGTGTCGTGCGGGCCTTCGTGCGCGAACCCGAGGAGCAGGCCCGCTTCGACGACGCCAACGCCGATCTCACCGCCACTGCGCTGCGAACCGGCCGTCTGATGGCCGCGATGTTCCCCAGCGTCATGTTGATCATCAACGTGTCGAGCATCCTCGTGCTGTGGGTCGGTGCCGATCGCATCGGCGCAGGGGACATGCAACTGGGCGCGCTGATCGCGTATCTGAGCTATCTGATCCAGATCCTGATGGCCGTGGTGATGGCCACGTTCATGGTGTCGATGATCCCGCGCGCCGCCGTCGCCGCCGAGCGCATCCAGGAGGTGCTCGACACCGAGACCAGCATCGGCCCGGCCTCCGACCCCGTGACGTCGGTCGCGGCCCACGGTTCCCTCGAGTTCCGCGACGTGGGCTTCCACTATCCGGGTGCCGACCATCCCGTGCTCTGCAACGTCTCCTTCGACGTCCGGGCGGGGGAGACCACGGCGATCATCGGGAGCACCGGGTCGGGGAAGACGACGCTGGTCAACCTGATCCCTCGACTCTTCGACGCCACGGACGGGACCGTGCTCGTCGACGGGGTCGACGTGCGAGAGCTCGATCTCGACCTGCTGTGGAGCAAGGTCGGGTACGTGCCGCAGAAGCCCTACCTCTTCAGCGGCACTGTTGCCTCGAACCTGCGTTACGGCCGTCCGGACGCAACCGAGGACGAACTGTGGGAGGCGCTCCGCGTGGCGCAGGCCGAGGACTTCGTCCGTGCCATGCCGGACGGACTCGACGCCACGATCGAACAGGGCGGCGCCAACGTGTCCGGCGGCCAGCGCCAACGGCTGTCGATCGCTCGGGCGTTGATCGTCCGCCCCGAGCTCTATGTGTTCGACGACTCGTTCTCGGCGCTCGACCTGGCGACGGATGCTCGGCTGCGCGCGGCGCTCGCCCCCCAGGTCGCCGATGCCGCGGTGGTGATCGTCGCCCAGCGGGTGTCGACCATCGCCGGGGCCGACCAGATCCTGGTGCTCGAGGACGGCGAGGTCGTCGGTCGTGGACGCCACGACGAACTCCTCGCGTCGTGTCCGACGTACGCCGAGATCGTGGCGTCGCAGATCGGTGAGGAGGCGGCGGTATGAGCGACACCAACGAGTCGAACGCGCCCGACGGGAATGCCATGACCGACGAGGAACGGGAGATCCTCGACGCAGGTGGCACCGCCGTCGAACGCCGCCGCCAGGGTGGGTTCGGTCCCGGTGGTGGCGTGGGCATGCCGGTCGAGAAGTCGGCCGACTTCGGCAACGCGCTGCGCCGCCTGTGGAAGCTGCTCTCGACCGAGCGGGTGCGGCTCGTCGGCGTCCTGATCCTGACCTTCTTCAGCGTCGCCCTGGTCGTGGTCGGCCCGAAGCTCCTCGGTGAGGCGACCGATGTCATCTTCCGTGGGGTCATCGGCGGTGGCGGCATCGACTACGACGACCTCCACCGCAAGCTGCTCCTCGTCGCCGGGCTCTACGTCGTCTCCTGGGGACTCTCCTACCTGCAGGCCTACATCCTCGCCGGCGTGGTCCAGCGGTCGATGTACACGCTGCGCGACTCGGTGGAGCAGAAGCTGAACCGGCTCCCGTTGCGGTATGTCGACGCGCAGCCGCGCGGCGATCTGTTGAGTCGGGTCACGAACGACATCGACAACCTGTCGCAGAGTCTGCAGCAGACGATCAGCCAGATCCTGGTGTCGACGCTCACCTTGATCGGCGTCATCGTCATGATGCTGACCATCTCACCGTGGCTCACGCTCGTC
>JBFIHN010000045.1:0-13490 GCA_041601775.1 Acidimicrobiales bacterium | reverse complement strand
CCGCTCGGTCTCGATCCGCGTCTCGAGCTCGGAGCGCTCGTCGGACTGGCCTCCCAGGTCCTTGGTGGCCTCGGCGAGTTCCCGTTCGCCTCGTTCGAGGGCCTCGACGGCGCGACGACGTGTCGCGGCGGTCTTGTCGGCCGCCTCCCGCGCCTCTCGCGCTGCGGTCTTCGCCTCGCCGAGGTGCGTGCGGGCGACGTCACGCGCGTGGGCGGCAACGGCGACCTCGCCGACCGAGGCGTCGACGCGGGCCAGCGCTTCCTCGAGCGCGGCGCCGGTGGCCCCGGTGGCCGCGCTGCCGATCCGCCACGACGCTGGCCCGAAACGGGCGCCGTCGTTGGTCACGACCACGGCATCGGGGTGCGAGAGGGCGACGTCGAGGCCCGCGGGCCAGTTGCCGTCGACCACCACGGCCGAACCGATGACCGCGTCGAGGAGGTCCTCGACGTCGGCGCGGCTCGATCGGACGTGGCCCCGAACGGGCTCGCCCATCGGTGGCGGCGTCGTCGTCGGACGCCGCACACCCAACGCGAGGACCGCACCGGTGGCGTCGCCGTTGACCAGGGAGGTGAACGCCGCTCGGGCGGCCTCCGGTCCGTCGACCACCACGGCCGCGAGCGCGTCGGACGCTGCAGCCTCGAACGCGGCTTCCCATCCCTCGTCGACCTCGACCAGGTCGAGCAGGGTCCCGATGACCCCGTCGACCTCGGCCAGGCGCTCCGCGCCGGCGGCGGAACGCGCGGCATCGAGCGCCTCCGCCAGCGCATCGGCACGGGCGATCCACGATCGACGGTCGGCTTCGGCGTCGGCCAGTTCCGCGGCCGCGACCTCGAGCGCGGCCTCGCCGGCAGCATGCTCGGCGGCCAGACGGTCGCGGTCGGCCCCGAGCCCGGGAAGCGACTCCTCGGCTGCGGCGATGTCGTCGCGGAGCCGGTCGACCTCGGCCACGAGCCGCGCCCGCTTGTCGCTGAGGCTGCGGTTCCGTCCGTCGAACCGCTCGAGCTCCGCCAGCGCCCGCTGGACGGAGTTACGCAGACCGGCGAGCTCGCCACGGACCTCGGCCGCTTCGCCGGAGCTGCCGGCGACGCCGTCACCCCAGCGTTCCTCGAAGAGCGCACGGGCTTCGGCGAGGCCGGCCTCGGCCCGCTCGACCTCGTCGGCGTCGGGCAACAGGGTGGTGGCGGCGGCGTCCATCGACTCGAGGGCGCTGCGCAGGTTGGCCTGGTCGGACTCGAGCGAGGCGATCAGCTCGGCGTCGACGCTCGACTCGCGCTCCTTGGCCAGGCTCCGCTCCCGCTCGTGCAGGACCGCAGCGATGCCTCGTCCCCGCTCGCGGAGTGCTTCGAACCGGGTCAGCTCGTCGCCGAGGTCGGTGCCGCCGATGGCGTTGAGCTCGGCCTCGGCCTTCACGACCGCGGTGTCGAGTTCGGCGAGACGCGACCGCAACGCGTCGTCGCGTTCGCCGTGACCGGCACGATCGCGCGTCGTGTTGTCGAGACGGGTGCGGAGCTGCGCGAGCTCGCGCCCGGCGAGGAACTTGCGCAGGGCACCGAGTTCGTCGATCAGCGCCCCGTGGCGGCGGGCGGCGTCGGCCTGACGCTCGAGCGGCCGGAGCCCGCGCCGCACCTCCCGCAGGAGGTCCTGGACCCGGGTCAGGTTGGCCTCGGTGGCGCTGAGGCGGCGCTCGGCCTTCTCCTTGCGCTTGCGGTACTTGAGGACGCCGGCGGCCTCCTCGATGATCATGCGTCGATCGGTCGCCTTGGCGTTGAGCACGGCGTCGATCTGCCCCTGGCTGATGATCACGTGCTGCGTGCGACCGACACCGGAGTCCGACAGCAGGTCGGCGATGTCGAGCAGCCGGCAGGCCACGCCGTTGATCGAGTACTCGGAGTCGCCCGACCGGAACAGCGTCCGGTTGATCGTGACCTCGGAGAACTCGATGGGGAGCATCCCGCTCGAGTTGTCGATGGTGAGGCTGACCTCGGCCCGGCCCAGGGCGGCCTTCTTGTCCGTCCCCGCGAAGATGACGTCGTCCATCTTCTGGGAACGGATCGCGGAGGGTGCCTGGGCACCGAGCACCCAGGCGATGGCGTCGACCACGTTCGACTTCCCCGACCCGTTGGGGCCGACCACGACGGTGACGCCGGGTTCGAGCGCGAGGTCAGCCGTGTCGGCGAACGACTTGAAGCCTTTGATGGTCAGGTTCTTGAGAAACACCGTTCACGACGGTAGTGCCCCACCCCGGACGGTCGACGCATCCTCGGCCGCGCCCGCGACCCGGTGCCAGGTGCTCGACTCCCGGGACGTGAGCGCCACCGCGTGGCCGGCGACGAGGCGTCGGTTCAGTCCTCGAGCGCCGCGACGACCCGCTCGATCAGTGGATGATCGGGAGAGAACGACGGCCCGACGGCGGCGGCGAACATCGTGCGGGCGGCCGCACGGTCGCCACCCTCGGCGAGCACGAGCACCCGGATCGCATCGGCCGAGGGATCGGCGACTCCGTCGATCGCCTCGAGTGCCGCCGCGGGGCGGCCGGCGTCGACCAGCGCCAGGGCGTGGACGATCCGTCGACGCGGCACCGACGGCCTGGCGGCCCGGGCGAAGCCGGCCCACGGCTCGGCGAGCCGCGCCAGTTCGGGGTCGCCGGACAGCGACGCGGCCCACGCGGCGTCGGCGGCGAAACCGGCGCGGCCCAGGACCGTGACCCGGTCGTCGTCGATCAACTGGGCGTAGGCGTCGACGACGTCGGTGAACCGACGCTGCTCGAAGGAGACCACCCCACGCACCGCGAGCAGTGCACGGGTGGGGCCGACCGCACGGAAGCCGTCGTCGACGAGGCGAGACGCCTCCTCGAGACGCCCCTCGCTGCGCGCCCGTTCCGCGGCGACGCAGAACCATCCGCTGCGCTCTTCGGCGATCGCGTCGGCATCGCCGCGGACCAGGTCGAGGAGGGTGCGGCCGTCCGACGACGGCTCACCGAGCCGACGACGCCGCCCCGGCCACAGGTTCGCGACGATCGCCGCAGCGTTGAAGACGACCAGGGCCGGGATCGAGGCGACGTCACCGACGACGACGAGGACCAGGTTGGCGACGACACCCGCACCGGCGACCACCGCCGAGCGCCAGCGGAACCCGGCGAAGGAACGCGACCCGGTCTGGACGTGCCCACCGATCGGCACGAGGCCGACCCGCAGGTCCATGTGGCCGATGCGCGCCGTCCACGCGGGGCCGCCGCCGATCTGGATCTCGAACACCTCGTGACCCACCAGGCGAGCCGATGCCAGATGGGCGAGTTCGTGCGCCGCCACCGAGACGGCCAGCACGACGAACAGGGTGATCAGGTCTGGCACTGCTCACAGAAGTACGTCGGCTTGCCGCCGAACTTCGCCTTCGAGATCACGTCCCGGCAGCGGCGGCACGGTTGACCGTCACGGGCGAAGACCTGGTGGTATTCGAGGTACCCGCCGGCCGCGCCATGGAGGTCGTGCCATCCGCTCTCGTCGAGGGTGGTGCCCGTGTGCTTGATCGCGTCGTGGAGGATCTCGATCACGCTGCGGTACAACCGGCGGACCTCCTGCACCGAGAGCGAGTCGGTGATGCGGTCGTAGCGCAGGCCCGAGTCGTACAGGATCTCGTCCGCGTACACCGGTCCGATGCCTGCGAGCTGGTCCTCGTCGTTGAGGAACGTCTTGAGCTTCATCGAGCGGCTCATCACGAGCTTTGCGAAGTCGGCCCACGGAACCGGCGTGTCGACGACGTCGAAGCCGAGCAGCTCGATCTCGTCGACGCCCTCCGCGACCTCTTCGGGTGTGAGGATCCAGAGCTCACCGGTCCGCTTGGGATCGATGTACCGGAGCTGGCCGCCCTGCGTGAACGTCAGCACCACGGCCGTGCCGTCGTCGAGGTCGTCCTTGGCGGGGGTCTTGCGCAGCTCGCCGTCAGCACCGGGCTGGATGATGAACCGGTCGCCGGAGTCGAGGGTGAAGATCAGGAACGTGCCCCGCCGGATGAGCGACTTGAGCTTCACGCCCTCGAGCATGTCGGCGAACTGCTTCTTGTTCGCGTGCCGCTTGATCGCCTTGGTGTCGTGGACGTCGACGGACTTGATCTTGCGGCCGACCACCTCACGTTCGAGCTGTCGGCGGATGGTCTCGACCTCGGGCAGTTCAGCCATCGGTGACGCCCCCCTGGGCGTGGTCTCCGGACCCCTGCGGGTCCGAAGTCGACCGATGGTTCGCACCGGTCGGCTTGTGTTCGGATTCGGATTCGGTTTCGAGCATGGCGAGCGCGGCGCGGGCGGCCTGCTGCTCGGCCTGCTTCTTGGAGCGGCCGGCGCCGACGCCAAGTTCGCCACCGCTGGCGGACACCGTCGCGGTGAACTCCCGGGCGTGGTCGGGGCCGGTCGCCACGAACACGTACCGGGCCGTTGCGCCGGTGCTCGCGGCGAGGTGCTCCTGGAGCCGACTCTTGTGGTCCTGGTTGCGGCCACCGTTGTCGATCGCGGCCTGCATGCGGTCGCCGAGCAGTCGGTCGACCAGGTCCGATGCCGCCTCGATGCCGCCGTCGAGGTACACGGCGCCGAGGACCGCTTCCATGGCGTCGGCCAGGATCGACGGCTTCTCCCGTCCGCCGGACGCCTCCTCGCCCTTGCCCAGGCGGAGGTGCGCGCCGAGGTCGAGTTCGATCGCGACCTCGGAGAGGCACACGGAGTTCACGACGGCCTTGCGGACGTCGGTGAGCGCACCCTCGTCGAGGGCGGCTTCGCGGCGGTACACGAGGTCGGCGACGACGAAGCCGAGCACCGAGTCGCCGAGGAACTCGAGCCGTTCGTTCGACTCGTCCTCGGCATGCTCCGCGCACCAGGACCGATGGTTGAAGGCCTGGTCGAAGAGCGCGTCGTCGAGGGGTTGGTAGTCGAGTCGGTCGAGCAACCGGGCGCGCTCGTCACTGCGGCGGGTGCTTCCTGCCGCAGCGGACACGAGAGGTGCTCCGGCCCGATCAGAGTCGCGACACGACGTAGTCGACAGCGTCGCGCACGGACTTGAGGTCTTCGAGGTCTTCGTCGTCGATTCGGAAACCGACACTGCGTTCGCCGATCTCCTCCTCGAGGGCCTCGACCAGTTCGATGAGCGCCAGCGAGTCGGCATCGAGGTCGTCGACGAAGCTGTCGCCTTCCTTGATGGTGTCCGGCTCGATCTCGAGGATGTCGGCGAGGCGGTCGCGGATGAGATTCAGGACCTCGTCACGGCTCATTGCGCCACCTTCCACGTGGGTCTCTGCGGGCACCAGCGCCTCCTGGACTCGACTACGGGCTGCACGCCGCGGTGCTGCGGCGAGCGGTCACTGTAGCCACTTCCCTGCAAGGTCCTCGGATCGCCGCGAAAGCCCTGCAAAGTGCCTACTCTCCGTACAATTTTGCCTACGCATCGTCCAACCCCACCGTTCTGGTGAACGAGCGCGCCATCTGGTGGTGGCATCGACCCACCAGAACCGAAGTGGGCTGGCGGGGGTGGGGCGAGGAGGGGGTGAGGGGGGTGACGGGGGTCAGGCGATGGCCGCGGTGAGGGCACCGACGACGCCGCCGGCGACCATGTCGCGGGCCACGCGTACCGCGTTGACGACCGCGGTCTCGCCCGAGGAGCCGTGGCTGATGATGCACACCCCGTCGACGCCGAGGAGCATCGCACCGCCGGTGTTCTCCGGGTCGAGCGACGCGTAGAGCGGCAACAACTCGGGCATGAGCACGTCGGCGGCGGCACGGGTCTCGTCGTTGGTCCCGAAGGCCTCGAGGAGACGGTTGACCAGTGCCTTCATCCCACCTTCGAGCGACTTGAGCGCGACGTTCCCGGTGAACCCGTCGGTGACGACGACGTCGACGTCGTCGGTGAGGATGTCGCGTCCCTCGACGTTGCCGATGAACGTGCCCCCGGATGCGGCGAACACGCCGTCGGCGACGAGCAACTCGTAGGTCTCCTTGCGCAGCGTGTCGCCCTTGCCGGGCTCCTCGCCGATCGAGAGCAGACCGACACGGGGCAGGGCGATGTCGTAGCGGGCCGTGGCGTAGGCCGCACCCATCTGCGCGAACTGCACCAGCCACTCGGGCTGGCATTCGGCGTTGGCGCCGGCGTCGAGCATCACGGTGTGGCCGCCCGACGGCACCGGCAGCGGCGTGGCGATCGCGGGGCGCTTCGCGCCCTTGACCCGGCCCATGCGCAACAGCGCAGACGCCATCGTCGCACCGGTGTTGCCGGCCGAGATCATGGCCGAGGCCTTGCCGTCGCGGACGGCTTCCGCCGAGCGCACCAGCGTCGAGTCCTTCATCCGCCGGACGCTGGCGCCCGGGTCGGCATCCATGGCGATGACCTCGGACGCCTCGATCAGCGGGAGGTCGCCGGCGATGTCGGCGACGTCGGGTGTCCCGACGAGGACCACGTCGACGTCGAGCTCTTCACGCGCCCGACGAGCACCCGCGACGATGTCGCCAGGTGACTTGTCACCGCCGTTGGCGTCGATCGCTATGGGCAACATCTCGCACCTCCACGGACAGGAGTTCGCAGGCGCAGCCGAAGAACTCCAGGGAACCGGAGGTCGCTCCGCGACCGACGGGTTCTAGTCGACGTCGACGGCCTGGCGGCCGTGGTACCAACCACAGTTGGGGCAGACCACGTGCGGCAGCTTGGCCACGCCACAGCGGGGGCAGAGGCTGCGCGAGGGGCGCTCGAGCTTCCAGTTGGCGGCGCGCCGACTACGGCCCTTCGCCTTGGATGTCTTTCGCTTCGGAACGGCCATGACTGCTCAACCTCGGATGACGGATGCGACGCGCCGGTCCCGGCACGAACGGAACACTGTAGCGGTGCCCCCGCCCCGACACCCAACCGCCGTTCTGGGTGCGCGTTCTGCCATCGTGCGTACGGTTTCTGCACCCAGAACGGTGGTCAGGGGGTGTCGGGGAAATCGAGTTCCGACAGCGCAGCCCACCGGGGGTCGGGTACGGGTTCGACCGCGGCGGCTTCGGCCTCGACCTCGGCCTCGGTCGTCGTCGGAAAGCGTTCCGGATCGGGGCCGACGCAGTCTTCGCTGCACAGCGGCGCCAGCGGTAGTCCGGACAAGATGAGCTCACGCACGAGCGGTGCGAGATCGAGCAGGTCGCCCTCGATCGGCAGCACCTCGTCGTCGATCGGCTCGCGCTGGGCGACCTCGCGGAACGACACGTCGACGTGCCCGTGGATCTCGTCGAGGCAGCGACGGCACTCCCCGTACCAGTCGAACCCCACGTCGCCGGTGAGCTCCACCCCGCCCGACATCGCCATCACCTGGCCGCGCACCGTCAACGGCGTGCCCGGAATGGGCCGCGCTGCCGTGGTCGCGTGGTCGGGGACGTCGATCTCGACGTCGATGTCACGTCGGCTCCCCGGCTCCCGGAGGAGGTCGCCGACCCGAACCACCAGTGGCCGGGCCACCGGTCAGGTCTCGTCTTGGTCGAAGAACGCCGGTGCGTGATCGGGCACGGCTTCGAGCCGTGGGCGACCGGGCACCTCGTCGCGGTCGACCGGCGGCCTCGAGGTCGCGGCCTCCTCGTCGCGGTTCGGGCTGCCCTGGAGCTTCGCCCGACCGGCGTTCACCACCTTCATGGTCCGCTCGAGCACGATCTCGAAGCTGGCGAGACGCTGGTCGCAGAAGTCCTCGGCCTCGAGCTTGAGGCGTCGCGACTCGGCATCGGCGGCGTCGACGACCGACCGTGCACGCGCTTCTGCCGCCTTGACGACCTCGGTCTGTTGGACCATCCGATCGGCCTGGGCCTGCGCGGCGGCCACGATCTCGTCCGCTTCGCGCCGGGTCCGTGACAGGAACTCCTCGCGCTGCTTCAGAAGCCACTTGGCGGCGCGGAGCTCCTCCGGAAGGCGTTCCGCGGCCTCGTCGACGAGGTCGAGCACCTCGGCCTGGTTGATCATCACCGATCGCGACACCGGCATCGGACGTGCCTGCTCGATGAGGTCGCGGATCTCCCGGAGCACCGACTCGACCTGCGGTGCCGAGTACGGCGACTGGCCCGGACGGTCGGAGGGCCGCTCGGGGCGCCCGGGGTGGTCCTGGTCTCCCCCGCTGCTCATCGGAACTTCTCCTGGAGTCGTTTGGCGACCGGCAACGGCACCATCTCGGTCACGTCGCCACCGAAGCGCGCGATCTCGCGCAGCAGCTTCGAGGCCACGAAGGAGTGCTCGGTCGCCGACGGGATGAAGAGCGTGTCGACACCGGAGATCTTGCGGTTCATGTGCGCCTGGTGCATCTCGGACTCGAAGTCGGAGACGGCGCGGAGCCCCTTCACGATGACGTCGGCGCCGACCTCGGTGGCCAGGTCGACCACCAGGCTGGTCAGCGGGGCGACCTCGACGTTGCCGAGATGCGCGGTGCTCTCGCGGATCATCGCCTCCCGGACGACGTACTCGAAGAGCGGATCGCCCTTCTGCGAGTTCCTGATCGCAGCCACGTACACCCGGTCGAAGAGGCGTGATGCCGTCTCGATGATCTCGAGATGGCCGTTGTGGATCGGGTCGAACGTCCCGGGATAGAGGACAGTCCTCACGCATCTGCTCCTGATCGATCGTCCGGACGATCTCGGTCCGGTGGGGCCCCAAGGGGAGGGAGGGCGAACGTGATCACGGTACCGCCGTAGGTGCGCTCCCTCATCTTTTCCCACCCGGGGGCAAGCGAGATCGGGCCGCCGGACTCCGCCACGAGGAGGCCGTCGTCGGCCAGCATCGGCTCGATCGCCGCGCACAGGCCGGGCCAGTCCTCGAAGGCGTACGGCGGATCGGCGAGCACCACGTCGAGCCGATCCCCGACACCGGAGACGAGTGCGGTTGCCACGGTCGCACGCACCACGGTTGCGTCCTCGGCGAGGTCGAGCGTGCGGAGGTTGTCGTCGATCACGGTCTGCGCGCCACGGTCGGACTCGACGAACCACACATGGGCCGCGCCACGACTGAGGGCCTCGATCCCCAGGGCCCCGCTGCCCGCGAAGAGGTCGGCGATCCGAGCGTCGTGCACCAGACCCTGACTGTGCAGCGCGTTGAACACGGCTTCACGGACCCGGTCGGAGGTGGGACGGGTCGTGTCCCCCTCCGGGCTGCGGAGTCGCCGCCCCCGAGCCGTCCCGGCGACGACTCTCACCCGACCGAGGAGCCATCCGCGGTGTAGGGCATCGAGATCCAGGTCCTGCCCGGCGTCAGCTTGATCGGGTTGCCGTCGGCGTCGAGGTACTGGGTGACCGACACGCCGTCGGCCTTCTTCCAGGTGCCCCTGGTGACGGTTCCCTGCGAGAGCACCCAGACCTCGCCCTCGCCGATCACCTGCGCCGTCGGCACGACCGAACCGGCCTTGTCCCGGGTTCCGGAGTCGACCGCCTGCACGAAGCGGACGATCACGTTCTCGATGGCGACCTGGTTGCCGTCGGCGTCGACGTGGGGGTGCCCCTTCTGCGACCGCTTCCACAGCGAACCGTCCCACGTGTAGTCCACGGGCGCGCCGCCGACACCACCGGTGAACTGGACGTGGACGCCCGTCGCCGGCTCGGCCAGGGGCGAGGGGGCCTCGCCGTCCTCGGCGAAGGTGAAGATCGGTTCGAGCGGGCCGGTGGAGCCCTCGTCCGCGGTCTCGCGGATCTGTGCGCTGCCCTGCACGAAGCTGTTGTAGGGCGCCGGGCGACCGCTCTCGCGGTAGAAGAGTCCGCTGATCTCGTTGATCGACCGGGCCTGCACCTGCGCAGCGCGGACCATGGGGCCCAGGATCCCGTTCTCTCCGTGCCAGGTGAACAGCGGGTTGTTCAACTCCTCGAGGACGCCGATCTCGGAGCCCCGCGCCGAGCGAACCGGCCCGATCGGGGCGGCATCGGTGCTCTGGAACAGCGAGAGCAGCCGGGTAACGCTCCCCTCGACCTGGATCTCGTAGACGACGTCGGCAGCGGTGATGCCCACCTGCGGCGTCGACTTGCCGTCGACGTTGTCGATCTTGACGGCGACGACGGGAGCGTCGAGGACCTCTTGTTCCACGGGGAGGCCGGTGAGCGCCGAGGTGGTCCGCGGCGGTTCGGTCGTCGTGGTCGTGGTGGTGGCTTCGGTCGTCGTGGTCGTGGTCGCGGCGACGACGGGCTCATCGCCGCCGCCACCGAACACGAGGAATCCGACGACGATCAGGAGGATGGCAGCGCCGACTCCGCCAGCGATTGCCTGTTGTTTCTTGCTCATCGGGTCCAGTGTGCCAGCGAGGGGCACAGCGGCCGCGGCAGGCGGCGGTACCGTCGGTCACGTGTTCGAACCCGATCGCGTCATCACCTGCATCGACTGCGGCGGAAAGGCCCACCTGAACTCGTACGCTCCCGAGGAGGGCTGGGCACCGGGCGACATCACGGTGTACCGGTGTGAGGACTGCCTCGACGCCTGGTACCTCGAGGTCCCCGAGGAGATCGACTGGGAGCGCGGGCGACCCGACTGAGCGGCGCGGTCAGGACTTGAAGAGGAACTCCTGTTCCTCCTCGTCGAGGAACAGTCGGAGTTCGTCGAGCAGCGCGTCGGGGACTCCTTCGGGCCGATCGACCAGGTCGAACGCGGCTGCTCGTGCGTCCTCGACCACGGCGCGGTCCCGCTGGAGCGACGCCAGCTTGAGGTCGCTCATGCCCTTCTGGCGAGCCCCCATGATCGTTCCCTCGCCGCGCAGGTCGAGATCGACCTCGGCCAGGTCGAACCCGTCGGTCGACTCGACGAGCGCCTCGATCCGCGCCGCACCGTCCTCCGTGTTGCCCTCGCCGACGAGGTAGCACGTCGATGCGTGCTCCCCTCGTCCGACCCGACCGCGCAGCTGGTGGAGCTGCGCGATCCCGAAGCGGTCGGCATCGAGGATCACCATGACGGTGGCATTGGGCACGTCGACGCCGACCTCGATCACGGTCGTCGCGACCAACACGTCGAGGTCGCCGCTGCGGAACGCCCCCATGGTGGCCTCCTTCTCGTCGCCCTTGATGCGACCGTGGAGGAGGCCGACGCGAAAACCGGCGAGCTCGGTCGCCTGCAGGAGCTCGAACGTCTCGGTGGCCGAGGTGACCTCGAGCTTCTCCGACTCCTCGACGAGCGGGCACACCACGTAGGCCTGGCGGCCCGCACCGACTTCGGCGCGCACCCGCTCCCACATGGCCGCCTGGGCCTCCTCGGTGCGTGGCCAGACGGTCTCGATCGGCGTCCGACCACGTGGCATCTGGCGCATCCGGGACACATCGAGATCGCCGTAGACGGTCATCGCCGCGGTCCGCGGGATCGGGGTGGCGGTCATCACCAGCACGTCGGGCACCACGCCGCCGGCCTTGTCACGCAGGGCCGCCCGCTGTTCGACACCGAACCGGTGCTGTTCGTCGATCACCACCACGCCCAGCGCCGCGAAGTCCACGTCGGCCGACAACAGTGCGTGCGTGCCGATGACGATGTCGACGAGACCGGCCGCGAGGTCCTCGGTGATCTGACGACGACGCGCGGCCGGGACCCGGTTGGTCAACAGCTCGACCCGGAGCGGCCGGTCGAACAGCGCACCTTCCTCCCCCACCGTGAACCCGTCGAGCATCGCCTTCACGCTCGACGCGTGCTGCTCGGCCAGGACCTCGGTCGGGGCCATCAGCGCAGCCTGTCGCTCACCCTCGACCGCGGTCAGCATGGCGGCCACCGCGACCACCGTCTTGCCCGCGCCGACGTCGCCCTGGAGCAGCCGGTGCATCGGGACCGGCTGGCGCAGGTCCGCGGTGATCTCGGCCGCGGCGACCTCCTGCCCTTCGGTCAGTTCGAAGGGGAGGCCGTCGAGGAACCGACGGACCAGCCACCCCGAGGCCTCGTGCGCGATGCCCGCCGTCGTGGCCTCCAGCTTCCGCTTGCGCAGCACCAACGCCAACTGCACCCGCAGGAGCTCGTCGAACACGAGACGCTTCCGGGCGACGCCGAACTCACCCCAGGTCTCGGGCACATGGATCCCACGGAACGCGCTCGTGCGATCGACCAGGTCGTGGCGGTCGAGGAGGAACTCGGGAACCGGGTCGTCGAGCTCTCCCGCACGCCGGAGCGACTCCGCCACCCAGCGACCGATGTCCCACGACGTGAGCCGCACCTTCTCCGACTGCGGGTAGACGGGGACCACCTTGCCGGTCCGGTCGCCGATGAGGTCGACGACCGGGTTCGTCATCTGCGGGCGGCCACGGAACTCGTCGAGCTTGCCGAAGAACACCGCCTCGGTCCCCGGTGTGAGCTGCTTCTCCCGCCAGGCCTGGTTGAAGAAGCTGATCTTCATCGCGCCCGAGTCGTCACGCACCGTTCCGGTGACCATCACCCGGCCACCCTTGACCCGACGGGACTCGATCTCGGTGACCCGGGCGAGCACCGACGCCGTCTCCCCCAGTGCGAGGTCGCGGATCCGGGCTTCCTTGGTCCGGTCGATGTACCGGCGCGGATAGTGCGTGAGCAGGTCGAACACGTTGTGGATGCCGAACGACGCGAGTGCCTTCACCTTGGCCGGTCCGACCCCCGACAGGCGCGCGAGGTCGACGTCGGTCAGCGACGCGAGCGTTCGTCCCATGCGCCCAATACTGACGCAACCCCCGGACAGTCCGAGGGGACCGTCCGGGGGTGGCGCGAGATGTGCTGTCCGGCCGTCGTGTCAGGCCGTGTCGTCCGGCCGTGTTTTCCGGCCGTCGTGTCAGGCGGAACGGAGCGCGGTCACGAGCTCCTTCTTGGTCATGGACGAGCGCCCCTCGATGTCGAGTTCCTGGGCCCGCTCGTACAGTTCTTCCTTCGACCAGTTGGCGTACGCGCCCGACGGACGTCGAGCACCCGTCTTGGCCGACTCGGCGATGCCGCTGTCCGCGGCCTTGATCACGCGGTCCGAAGCGTCACCTGCGGCATCGGCGACGCGATCGCCCACGTCGTCGGCCCGATCGGCGACGAGCTTGAGCGAACGGCCCAGGCCGTCGGCGGCGCTGCTCACCCGGTTCGTGATCGTCGTGCGGGCCTGGCGTACGTCGCCCAGGACCTGCCGGCTGGTGTCCCGGAGCAGCCGGGTCGACCGATCGGCTGCGGTGCCGGTCGTGTCCGCGAGGTCGGCGGCGCCGCTCCACGCCACGGTGACCAGGCCACGGACGGCGTCGATGGACGTCACGGTGAGCATCCCGGTCTGACGGATCATCTCGGCATTGATGGCGCCGAGGCGCAGGACCAAGGCGTCGACCGGCGGCGGGGTCCGATCAGCCAGTCGGGCGGCGTTCACTCCGGTGACCCGGGCGAACTCCTGCATCTGGGTGTCGATCGTGTCGGTGAGTGTCATGCCCGGGGCTGTACCCGATGCTGCATGTTTCATGCACGACGTGCCGGAAGTCACGGCCCGGACGGGTCACTCCACGCCGAAGAGGTACGGATAGAGCGGCTGGCCGCCGTGGTGGACCTCGGCCTCGACGTCGGGCCGAT